>CAYMSY010000226.1:0-3168 GCA_964393195.1 uncultured Alcaligenaceae bacterium
TGAGGGTGTCCGGTTTCCATCGTAAACGGCGGTCGTGCGGACCGCTTTCGGGCGCTGTTTGACTATGGGAGTCGACATGGGTGCAGTGTGCGCAGGGGCGCTCGGGGCAGCAAAGAAACGTTGGGTGTGTCGAACGAACTCCGCAGGCTGCGGCTCGTGTTCTGCAGACGGGCTCGACAGCAACCGGTCGCCGGTCGCGCTGTATACGACGCCGCGCCGTGCATGGCTTGGGGCCATAACAACGGTGCTCGTTGCGCTTGGAGTGGGCGGCGCCGCTCACGCCGGATATACGGTGAGCACTGTCGCGAGCAGCGGCCCGCTGTCGCCGTCGGCGGTGGCGGTGGATACGTCGGGCGTCGTTTACGTAGGGGACTTGGTGGCCGTTCGTCGTTACCGGCCAGATGGCCAGGGCGGCTACACACCGGCGGCAAACGTCACCACACGAAGTACAACCAATTCTGGCGTGGCTGTTGATTCGACGGGGACCGTCTATGCAACACAGCCATGGGAGAGCCGGCTGCCGCGCTGGCTGCCCGACGGTCAGGGCGGCTACACCATTGCATCGCCAGTGATGCCGTCTCCGGATGTTTATTATCTGTCGTTCGACAACGGGCAGGCCGTCGCGGTCACCTCGGACAGAGTGGTTTTCGCGTGGGGTGCTGATGCCTCGGGGCAAGGGCTGCTGCGCAGCGAGCCGGACGGACAGGGTGGTTATCGTCCAGCCACTGCGGTTACTCGCAGCGGCTTGGGACGTGTGGTTGCACTGGCGGTTGATCACGATGGAGTCGTCTATGCCGCTGACATCGATAACGGCATTGTCGCCCGTTTCAAACCTGATGGCGCCGGAGGCTATGCGCGTCTGGGCAACGTCGCCGCCGGGCTCAACCGTCCCGCCGGCGTCGCGGTCAACGCGGTTGGCGATGTCTTCATCGCCGATACCGAGAATGGGGTTATCCGGCACTACCAGCCGACCCGGGACGGTCGATTCTCGCGGCTGACCGATGTCGCCGCTGGACTGCGCCGTCCGGCCGGACTGGCGGTCGACTCATCGGGCGCACTTTACGTCGCGGTTGGCGGAAGCAACTCGGTCTTGCGCTACGTTGCTTCCGGATCGGAAACTGTTGTCAATGGCGCCAATGGTCAACCCGGCAGCAATGGCAGCAACGGTGCCGACGGCGATAACTCGTTTCTTGGCAGCGGTCTTGGCGATCCGGGTGGCGAGGGCTTTTTTGCCGCAGGTGAAGCGGGCGGTCACGGTTCGTCGTCTGCGAACGTGGTGGTTCCGGCTCTCGTCACCTCCGGGAGCGCCACACTCGGCGTGCCGGTGATCGGCAGCGCGGCCGACAACGCGGGTGTTGGCGGCAACGGCGGTGTCGGAGGCAATGGTGGCACCGGAGGTGTGGGCTCTCCGCCTGGGGTGCTGACCGCGCCAGGTCGCTCCGGTGATGGCGGGCGAGCGTTCAACGCGCTACGGAATGGGGCGGGGATGCCCGTTTCCTGTGCTGGCCGGCCCTGTGGGCAAGGCGGCGATGGTGGCGATGGCGGCTGGGGTGGCACCGCGGTGGAGGTCATCGCCAACGCGGATATCACCAGCCAGACCACGATTGTCGGCGGCCGGGGGGGCAACGGCGGTCGTGGTGGCAATGGTGGTCGTGGCGGGGCCGGTGGTGCCGGCGGGTCAGCCGGCACTGGCAATAATGGCGCAAGCATCATTTTCGGCGTGCCCGGCAACGGTGGCGAGGGCGCTGACGGTGGCAATGCTGGCACTGGTGGCTACGGCGGCGCGGGAGGCGTTGGCGTGGCGGTGTCGGGTGCTGCCCGCTTTGCGCAGAACGGATCAGTTACCGGTGGTCGCGGCGGTACCGCCGGCCTCGGTGGCTCCGCGGGCGCCGGAGGGGCAGGCGGCACCGGCGGCGGCACTGGGCAGCCACAAGGCGAGCCCGGAGCGATCGGTCGGTCGGGTGCCGCCGGGCAGCAGGGGCCCGCCGGACGGGCGGGCAGCGGCGGCACCGGCTTGATCGCACAGGCGGCCGCGACGGTGGCCAATCGTGGGACGATTCGCGGCGGCGACGGCGGCGTCACGCCGGACGGCAGCACCGATCCGGTGCTGGGGGACGGTGCCGATGGTGGGGCCGCCCTCGAACTCAACGGCGCGCAACTTGAGAACGGCGGATCCATACAGGGCGGCAGTGGTGCCGTGGCTGGCCGCTCGGCCTTCACCGGTCAACTCGACCAACCAGTGGCCGGTGGCCGCGGCGGCAACGGCGGCACCGCGTTGCTGGGGGCCGGTGCAACGATCCGTTCGCGGGTGACATCGACTTCGTCGCTCAAGACGATCGCAGGTGGTACCGGCGCGCCAGGTCTTGATGGTGATGGCCATGGACAGGGCAGCGGCGGCGATGGCGGTCACGGCGTGGTATTGAGCGCAGCATCGACCCTTATCGTGCAGGGCATCAACCTCGACGCTTACATGCCGCTGGTCGGCGCCGCTGGCGGTTCCGGTGGATTGCAGAACGCGCGTTCGCTCTGGGCGCGTGGCGGCAACGGCGGAAGTGGCGGTGTGGGCGCCAGCCTGACCGGCCGCTCGGTGCTGCAGGACGGCGGGTATGTCTATGCCAGCGGCGGTCCCGGCGGGCGCGGACGTGACGCGTCCGGCAAAGGCATGGCCGGGGGAGTGGGCGGCACCGGTGGCGATGCGCTGCGACTCGCCGGCGACAGCCAGGCAAACACGACGGCAACATCAACCTATCAGGCCGGAAGCGGTGGCGCTGGGGGCGCTGGCGCCATTTGCGGTGGTGCGGGGGCCGGCGGCGTGGGCATCCGGGTGCAGCAAGCTAGCCTCGTCCACGCCGGCGACGCCCGTGGCGGCAACGGCGGCGCCATCGATTGCGCGACGTCCACTGGCCAGTCGCTGCCACCGGGCTTGACCTTCCAGTCAGGTGGCTTGCTGTCCGGCGTGCCGACAGTTGCCGGAACCTACAGCGTCAAAGTCCTGGTCTTCGATGCGGCGGGCGCGCAGTCTTATCAGGACTATCAGCTGCGGGTCAGCGCGGTGGTACCCGTGATGACGATCCTGCCGGGTGCACTGCCAAACCTGATGACCGGCGTTCCGTTTCAGCAGACTTTTACCGTCAGCGGTGGCGTCGGGCCCTATCAGTTTGCTACGAG
>CAYMSY010000226.1:3268-5360 GCA_964393195.1 uncultured Alcaligenaceae bacterium
ACGGCGCCTTATGTGTTCGCCGGCGGGCGCGGGGAACCCGGTGAAGGCGGCGCCGGGATCGTTCTCGATGGCGCGGCGCAGGTGACACTGCTTGGCAGCGCACAGCCCGGGCGGCGGGGCAGCTCGGCAGTCCCGCCGGAGTATGCGCCGGCGATCGCGCTGCACAACGGCGGCAATACGCTTGAGTTGCGCAGTGGTGCCACGATCAACGGCGAGGTTCTGAGCACCAGCGGTGCGCTCGCCGGCGGCGACACACTCGCCCTGGGCGGTAGCGACCAGCCAACATTCGACCTGACACAGCTGGGTGGCGGCGCCAAATATCGTGGCTTCCAGACGCTGCGAAAGGTTGGCGCTGGCACCTGGTTGCTGACCAACACGACGGGATTTGGTGGGAAGACGCAAGTCGATGCCGGCACGCTGCGACTCAATGGCACGATGCAAGGCAGCGCGGCGATCGCGACCGGCGGCGTGCTTCGCGGCACCGGGCGCATCGGCGCACTGGATAACGCGGCGACCGTGCAACCGGGCGACAACGGCCCTGGTATCTTCCGCGCCGCCAGCTACACCCAGCGCGCCGCAGGCACGTTGCTGCTGCGCATCGACGCATCGCAAGCGAGCCGACTGGCGGTTGATGGTCCGGCGTCGCTCGGGGGCACCCTGCGTGTGGATTTCGCTACCGCTGCCCCGCCCGCGGCGGGACAGCGTTACACGCTGCTGACCGCTGCGTCGCTGGCGGGCGTTTTCAGTGATGTGCAATTGCTCTGGTCCGGCACAGCGGTACCGGGTACGGTCGACTACGGCATTACCCTCGCCAACGCGGTGACGTTGACAATTGGCGGCAGCGGTGTTGCCAACTTCGCCATCACCGCTACAGCGATGCCGTCGGGCGCCGGCTCAGTATCCTGTTCGCCGAATCCGGTTGCCCAGGGGGGCGATGCAAGTTGTACTGCAACTGCAAACGCTAGCTATGTCTTTCAGGCGTTTGCCGGCGACTGCACTGGCGCGACGTGCAGTCTGACCAATGTTCAGGCGAACAAAGCGGTGACGGCTCTATTCAAGGCGGCCCAGACTGTGACCTTCCCGCCCCAGCTACCGGCAAGCCACTCGTTTGTCGTTGGCGGCACTTTCGCGATCAACCCGCTGGCCGTCAGCAACACGCCGAATTCGGGCAATCCGATCACCTACTCGACGCTAACGACGGGAATCTGCGCGGTGTCGAACACACTTGTCACCATGCTCGCGCCCGGCGTCTGTGTCATCGCAGCCAATCAGGTTGGCAATGCAGATTATCTGCCGGCGCCGCAAACCACGGCCGCGATCCTGTTGCAATCGGCGCAGAGTGTCGCCACCACGACCACGCTGACCAGCTCGCAGAATCCTTCACGTAGCGGCTCGGCAGTCACATTCACGGCCACGGTGACTGCTGCGACGGGCACGCCAACCGGCAACGTGACATTCAGCGCGGGGGGGGTTTCCTTCGCAACGGTGACACTCGACGCCTTCGGGCGGGCCAGCGCCACGACTACGACGCTGACGCTGGGTAGCCAGATGATTTCTGCCAGCTACCCGGGCGACGCCAGCATGCAGGCGTCGGCCGCCAGCTTGCGGCAAGCGGTTGAATCGACGCCGGTACCGGTGTGGGCCGGCAAGCAGCTGGCCCTCCTTGCCTTGCTGTTGCTGGCGACGGGCGTCGCTGCGTCGCGTCGGCGCCCACCTGCGTCGCACCGGTGATTGCTCGCGCCAACCCGGCAGTCGTGTCCGGAGGACGGGTGTCTCGCGAAGCGTGACTTAGCGGTCGATGACGCCCGGCTCAGGTCAACGCGCCGGCGATGAACTTGCCGACTTCCGCAGTGCTCGCCGTGCCGCCGAGATCCGGCGTGCGTACGGAACTCGCCGTGCTCTTCTCACAGGCGGCGAGCACGGCGTCGTGCGCTGCCTTGTAGCCCAGCCATTCGAGCATCATGGCGCCGCACCAGATCTGGCCGATCGGGTTGGCGATGCCCTTGCCCGCGATGTCGGGCGCGCTGCCGTGCACCGGCTCGAACAGGCTGGGGTATTTGCGATCCGGGTTGATGTTGGCGCTGGGTGCGAT
>CAYMSY010000227.1:0-5349 GCA_964393195.1 uncultured Alcaligenaceae bacterium
GAACATCATGAATATCGAACAAGTCCGCTTCAATATGGTTGAACAGCAAATCCGAACCTGGGATGTGCTGGATACAGACGTGCTTGACCTGCTGCATACGCTGAAGCGCGAAACGTTTGTGCCTCCGGAGCAACGGGAATTTGCGCTGATGGACATTGACACACCGCTGGCGCCGATCTCGGCGACAGAACGCATGTGGTCGCCAAAGATGGAAGCACGGGTTCTGCAGGATCTGGGGCTGCGCGGGGATGAACACGTGCTGGAGGTAGGCTCGGGCAGTGGTTACTTCACAGCGCTGCTGGCCGCGAGGGCGGCAAAAGTGACCAGTGTCGAGATTGATCCGGCGCTAGCCAGGTTTGCCGCCGGGAACCTTGCGCGCGCAGGCGTGACCAACGCTAATGTGTTTGAAGGTGATGCATCACGCGGCTGGAAGTCAGGTGCGCCTTATGACGTCATTGTGTTTACCGGATCAATGGAAGTGGTGCCTGACGAGGTATTCCTGCAGCTGAAAGCAACAGGCAAACTGTTCGCGGTGGTCGGCAGATTGCCGATCATGAATGCGACCCGCTATCTGCTCACTGCAGGCGGTGGCCGTACTGCGCAGACACTGTTTGAAACCGTGGTTTCGCCATTGGTGAATGCGGCGAAACTGCCGGCCTTTGTCTTCTGATTTCAATGATCGAGCAGATTGACGCGACCGCACTGAACGAAGCCCGCGCCGATGCGTTGGCGGGAGCGGTCCTGCTTGACGTGCGGGAGCCCTGGGAGTTTGAACTGGCGCGCATCGAAGCGTCGATCAACGTTCCCATGTCCACGCTGGGTGGCCGCGTGGATGAGGTGCGTGCGCTGCAGGACGCAGCCGATGCGCCGCTGGTGCTTATTTGTCATCACGGCTCACGCAGCATGCATTGCGCCCAGTTCCTTGCTGGACAGGGTCTTGGCCCACTCATCAATTTGAGCGGCGGAATCGACGCCTGGTCGCAGCGCGTAGATTCTTCCGTCCCCCGTTACTGATCAGAGTATGTGAACACCCGCTGATCGAACCAGTCACGTAAATGTTGGAGCACTGAATGCGTTTTATCCAAGCCCTAAGCCTGTCGGCCCTGACGCTCGCTATCGCCAGCGCAAACGGTGCCGATCTGCTGTCACTCTACCGCGAGGCAGCCAGCCAGGACCCGGCAGTGGCGTCCGCACGGGCCTCGTTGCAGGCAGCACGTGAGCGTGTGACACAGGCCGAGGCGGCCAACGGCTTTGCAGCGGGCGTCAACGGCAGCGTCAATGCCAACTATTTCGATGCCCATGCACGTGGCATACCCGGCTCTACCGACCGTGGCTATCAGACCGCCAGCGTTTCGGCTTACGTCAACAAGCCCTTGATCCGGCCCGCGAATCAGGTTGCGATTGAGCAGGCCAATGTCTCGGTCAAACTGTTTGAAGAGTCGCTTGCGGCTGCGCAAATGGATGTGGCAACGCGATTGTCGCAGGCGTACTTTGATGTCCTGCTGGCGCAGGACAATCTGGTGCTGGTACAGGCGCAGAAGGCGGCGGTTGCCGAGCAATTGGCACAGGCCAAGCGCAATTTTGAAGTCGGTACTGCAACCATCGTGGATACCAATGAGGCGCAGGCGCGCTACGATCAGGTGATCGCCCAGGAAATCGCCGCCAACAACGAGCTTGACCGCACGCGCTGGGCACTCAGAAACGTGGTGGGGCGGTATGAAACCAACCTCAAGCGTTTGCGCGGCAACGCCCAGGTTCCGCAACCCAACCCGTCCAGCATGGAGGCGTGGGTGACGCGCGCGGAAACCAATGCATTTGGCGTTCGTATCGCCCAGCAAACGCAGGCGGTCGCGGAATACGACGTCAAGCGCGCGCGCACCGGCACTGACTGGACACTGGATGCCACGGCTTCGGCGGCGCATTCACAAAGCAACGGCTCCACCACGACAGGCGTCCGTTCGTGGTCGAATTCCGGCGTTGTCGGCGTTACCTTCAACTGGCCGTTTGACATTTCCGGTGGCGTCAGCGCGCGTGTTCGCGAGACACTGGCACTTGTTGACAAGAATCGGAATGACGTTGAAACCGCGCGGCGCACCGCCGGGCTTAACGTCCGCCAGTCCTATCTGGGCGTGACCAGCGGCGTGGCCAGCGTTGCCGCGCAGCAGCAGGCGCTCAAATCCGCAGAAACGCTGCTGGCCTCAACCAAGTTGGGGCTGGAAGTGGGGGTGCGCACCAATCTTGACGTGCTTAACGCCCAGCAGCAGGTCACCCAGGTACAGCGCGACCTCGCGCAGGCCCGCTACAACGCATTGCTCAACGACCTGCGCCTCAAGGCGGCGACGGGCGTTCTCAGCGAGGACGACCTGCGGGCGACGAACGGTTACCTGACCGAGTAATCGGCGAGCGCGAAACCAAGTCGACGGTTGCTGCGTATAGCGACAGTCGGTGTGCAACCGTCCGACCGGCTTTTCTGCCGGTCACGGCGTACAGCCTACTGTCCGGGCCGACGTGTCCGGCTGTCTTCATCGTTTTCAAAGGTTTCGTCATGCTCCGATTTCTATCGCTCGCTTTTGCGGCCCTCCTGTCCGTGGGCGCCGCCGCGCAAGCGCCAAACGATGCTGCGCTTGAGCCGTTTGGCGGCTATGCCGGTCTTGGCAGGATCACTCAGGATTTTGTCGAACGCGTCCAGAAGAACCCGCGTATCAGCAAGTTCTTCAAGGAAGCCGATACCGAACGGCTGCAAGCCATGCTGACCGACCAGTTCTGCGACGTGCTGGGCGGTGGCTGCAAGTATTCCGGTAAGTCCATGAAGCAGGTGCACCGCGCCATGCAGGTGACCACCGACGCCTTCAACGCGCTTGCCGAGGACTTGCAGGATGCGCTCACAGCCGCTAACGTGCCGACGTATCAGCAAAACAAACTTATCGCCAAACTCGCTCCGATGCGTCGCGATATCGTGGAAAACTAATCATGAAGCGATTCTTGACCCGAGCTGCAGGCACTGCATTCATCGCACTATGTGCCGCTGCGAGCACCACGCATGCGGCATTGTTCATTGGCGTCACCAGTGACCGTGACGGGCTGGCGCTGCCAAATGCCGTGATTGCGCTCAAGCCCATTGGCGCTGCTGCGATGGCCACTGCTCCGGCGACCATTACCGTGACGCAGGAAGGCCTTGCGTTCAAACCTTACGTGACGGTCATCCGTTCCGGTTCGAGCGTGATTTTTGCCAATCGCGATCAGGTGGAGCATCACATCAAGTCGTTCTCCAGCAGCAAACCGTTCGAGATCGCGGTTCACAAGCCCGGCGATACGCCCGCGCCCATTCGCTTCGACAAGGAGGGGGCCGTGGTCGCTTATTGCATCCTGCACGACTGGATGCGTGCGTACGTTTATGTCGCGGATACGCCCTGGTTTGCGGTGTCGGGCGACAACGGACTGGCGCGCGTGGAGAACGTCCCGCCCGGTGAATACGAAGTCTCGGCCTGGCATCCCGATCTCGGTCAGTACAAGCCGCCGCTGATCAGCAAGGTGACGGTGGCCGCGACGGGTACCACGCAGTCAACCATCAAATTCGAATTCAAGCCGCGCCCGATCCGGCAGGCACCCAAGACCGGTAGCGTCAAAACCGCCGAACTACACAAACACTAGGACCAGTTGGCGCCTCGAAGCGCCGTCGCGACTACTCCACGCGCTTGGCGCGAACGCCGCGTTTGGCCAGCGCTTCGAGCAGATTGTTCTCGCCGAACATGTGACCGACCCCGATCACCACAAAATGACGATCCGCCTGCTTGAAATAGCCGTCAATGGTTTCGGCCATGGCCGGGTGACGATCGTCAAATACGCGTCGGCGGGCGCTCACACCTTCGGCGCTGTCGCCAAACTCTTCACTGACCACCTTCGCCAGTGACGGGCCATTACCGGTCCGGTAGGCATCGACCATTTCGGCGAGGCGGCGCTCCATGCGGTTCTGCCGGACTGAGGCCAGGAATCGCGTCATGGCCGCAGCGGTTTCCGTATTGCTGGCGCCCGCCAGCGCAGCGCACTGCTTCTGGCCGCCTTCCACCTCGACCACCTGTTTCTTGGCGCGCTTGGCGTCGCGCAGGAAGGCGACATCCAGACCGCTGCTGAAATCGACACCGAGCTGACCCAGTTCAATGCCCACCAGCACGAGATTGACCAGCCAGAGCTTGCGGCCCTCAATGGCGGTGTCAGGTACGCCGGCAGCGCGAACATAGCCCAACAGCGCCGCGTAGTCGTCCGCTGACAGGATGGTTTCCAGCTTTTCGGTGGTCGCCGCGAGCTTAGTACATGCCTGTTGTGTTTCCGGCAACGTGACGTCCACTTCCACGGCGAGGACCTTGGCGTCGTCAAAGCGCTTCTGTACGGCCTCCGGTACCGGATAGAAATCGGGCTTGCCGACGTGCAGCGAACCGAACAGCGTGATGGTCTTGTCGCCCTTGGTCAGCTCCCAGAGAAACGGTTTGGTCAGTTCGGCCCGGGCGGGCGCTGCTGCCAGCATGAACGTCGCTGCGGCGGCAAAAAACAGGGGGGTAAGGCGTGTCTTCATATCGCGATAATAGCTGGATGACCCAATCAGACACGTCAACGCCGCCAGAGGTTGCATCTCCCGAAAAACCCGGCTGGTTGCAGTCGTTCCGGGTCTATCTGGAGCCGCCGTCGCTGCGCATGCTGGCGCTCGGGTTTTCGGCAGGATTGCCGCTGCTTTTGGTGCTGGGAACGCTGTCGTTCTGGCTGCGGGAGGCCGGGATCAATCGCTCGACCATTGGCTTTTTGTCGTGGGTCGGACTGGCCTACGGGTTCAAGTGGTGCTGGGCGCCACTGGTTGATCGGCTGCCGATCCCGCTGCTCACCCGCATGCTGGGCCGACGTCGCAGCTGGCTGTTGTTTTCACAGTCCATGATCGTGTGCGGACTGGTCGGCATGGCGTTGTCCGACCCCAAGGTCGCGCTGATGCCCATCGTCTGGTTCGCGCTGCTGACAGCGTTCGGTTCGGCCACGCAGGACATCGCGCTGGACGCGTTTCGCATTGAATCAGCCGATGTTGACCGTCAGGCCGCGCTTGCCGCGGCTTATCAGACGGGCTATCGCCTTGCGATGATCTGGGCTGGCGCGGGCGTGCTCTGGATTGCGGCGCGGGCGGAAGTAGCCAACCCCGGGAACTACGACGCCAACGGCTGGCGCGTGGCGTATCTGGCGATGGCAGCCTCCATGATCGTTGGCGTGGTGACCGTGCTGTTCACGCGGGAGCCGGTTGCGCGTGCGATCGTGCCCTCGAAAAACGCCGCATAATGGCTGCGGACAACACTGATCGAACCGTTTGCCGAT
>CAYMSY010000228.1:0-2977 GCA_964393195.1 uncultured Alcaligenaceae bacterium
GGAGCGATCGAATCGGTACTCCACTCATGGTTGATTCCGTGGATTCAGCAGTTACGCAGCGAATATCCTGTGCTCGAGCTAGAGCTGACGGTGGAGACAACGCCGGTTCTGGTCGACCAGCTGCGACGCGGAGTTCTGGATCTGGCGTTTGCTGCGCTTCCGGCGACAGGAGAGGGCGTCCGTACCAGAACATTGCCCGCGATGGAGATGTGCTTTGTCGGAAATTCGGAGATTCACATCAAGCGCAAGTATGTGCTGAAAGACCTCGAGGAATTCGATTTGCTCACTTTCCAGCGGGGCTCCCAGCCGTACGTGGGACTACTGGATATACTGAAGTCGGAAGGGGTACAGGCGCGCAAGGTGCACGCTATCTCATCCATTTCAGCAATGATCCAGCTCGTCCAGGGCGGGTTTGGCGTTGCTACATTGCCGAACGCGGCCGTGTTGCGACTGCGCGAGGCACGCAACATCAAGGTGCTCGCCTGCACAAGCAAATTGCCCCCTTTGCCTATTCACGCAAGTTATCGCTCTGATCCGACTGCGCTGACAGCAGATCAGCTGCTGCTGAGTGCTATCGAATACTCGAAGCGCCATCTAAATCATAAAAAAAAGCGATGACGTAACAAAAATATTTTGTGTTTGCCTGTGGTCTTGTCGCCCGACAGAATCGCTCCCATCAACAAGTAACGCAAATACATCAGCATGTCTTTGGCGACAACATTGCACGATGCAGCGGCAGAAGACAAGAGCCTCTCCGCTTCTGCGGCACGGCAGAAGATTCGCAGCGGCGAATGGAGAACCCACACCAGCGGCCTGGCAAACCAACATGTACAGGGCAATGTAGTCATACTTCCCGAGTTGCTGGCCAGCGACTTTTTGCGCTTTTGCCAGCGCAACCCCAAACCGTGCCCTCTGTTGGCCGTCTCGGAACCGGGGCAGTGGACATTGCCACAGTTGGGCCGGGACATTGATGTCCGCACCGACATCCCGCAGTACCGAATTTGGCGTAACGGCGAGTTGACCGACCAACCCATCGATATTGTCAATCTATGGCGAAAGGATCTTGTCACGTTCGTGATCGGATGCTCATTTTCTTTTGAACAGGCATTGCTGGAGGCAGGGCTGCCGCTACGGCATATCGAACAGGGCCGCAATGTCGCAATGTTTCGATCAAACATTGCGACTGTACCGGCAGGCTTGTTTGAAGGACCAATGGTCGTATCAATGCGGCCGTTTCAACCGGCAGCGGCCATTCGGGCCGTACAGATCACTTCTCGCTTTCCACAGGTGCACGGTGCGCCGGTTCACATGGGGATGCCTCACCTGATCGGCATCCCGGATATCAATTCTCCCGACTACGGCGACGCGGTTCAAGTCAACAGCGACGAGGTGCCCGTTTTCTGGGCCTGCGGCGTCACGCCTCAGGCAGCAATCGCACGGGCCAAGCCGGATTTTTGCATCACTCACGCGCCGGGCGCGATGCTGATTACGGACTTACTCAATCATCAACTCGCGAGTTTCTAGAACTCACACAATCTCAGGGAATCATTGTGATGAAACATGTTGTCTGGCTGGCAGCAATTCTTGTCGCAGCGAGCAGCGCTGCGCAGACCAAGTGGGACCTTCCGACCGGCTATTCCACCGGTAGTTTCCAGACTGAGAACGTTCAAACGTTTGCCAATGATGTTGACAAGTTGACCAGCGGCAAGCTCAAGATTACCCTGCATGCCAATGGTTCCCTTTACAAGGCGAACGAGATCAAGCGCGCCGTACAGACGGGGCAAACACAGGCAGGAGAATTCATCCTGTCAGGTGCCGCAAACGAAAACGCGCTATTCGGTGTTGATTCCATCCCCTTTCTTGCAACAAGTTACTCCGATGCGAGGAAGCTCTACGACGCTCAGCGCCCCGTGCTGGAAAAGCTGCTTGCCGGCCAGGGGATGAAGCTGCTGTTTTCGGTGCCGTGGCCGCCGCAATCACTCTATTCGGTTAAGCCAGTCAACAGCCCCGACGATCTGAAGGGTACAAAAATGCGTGTGTATAACCCTGCGACCACGCGCATCGCCCAGCTGCTCAAAGCGCAGCCAACGACAATACAACTTGCGGAACTTGGGCAGGCACTCGCGACCGGAACTGTCGAGAATTTCCTTACGTCCAGCGCAAGCGGCATCGAGAATAAACTCTTCGAGCAGACCCGATATTTTTACGCGGTCGCAGCATGGCTGCCACGCAACGCGACAGTGGTGAGCCAGAAGGTGTTCGACGCGCTCGACAAACCAATACAGGAGGCCATTCTCAAAGCGGCCGCTGCTGCCGAGCAACGTGGTTGGCAGGTCAGTGAACAAAAAGACGGTGAATTCATCAAGGAGTTGTCGGCAAAGGGCATGAAAGTCTCAACACCATCTGATGCCCTGAAAAAGGAGTTACTCGTGATCGGCGACGCGATGACAGCAGATTGGGTCAAGGCAGCAGGTGCCGACGGCCAGGCAATCATCAGCACGTATCGCAAGAAATAGGGCCCGACGAGCCCTAGTTTGGTGCTGTCCCTGCACGGCACTGGCAATCGCCCCTTAGCGTAGGGGCTATTTACTGGCTAATCAATCGAGATCACATCAAGGGGATGCGACATGGGGAAGTTTTGCCTGATTACTTACCGGTTCCTGATGCTCCTTTCGTGCATGTCCATGCTTTGCGCCTTCGCGGCCCTCATGCTGGGTGTTGTTGCACGTGAGATGCACTGGGATGTGCAGGGACTAGATGCTTACGCCGGGTACTCAATCGCTGCCGCTTTGTTTCTTGCTTTGCCATCAACCCTGCAGCACGGTGATCACATTCGCGTGTCCCTGCTGCTGCTACGAGCGCCAGCGCACGCACGCTTGGCACTTGAATATTGGGCACTTTTCGCTGGATTGGGTATTGCTGCGTTCATGACGTGGTATTCGGTGCGGCTTGTCGGGGTTTCGTATGTGACACATGA
>CAYMSY010000228.1:3069-5344 GCA_964393195.1 uncultured Alcaligenaceae bacterium
GGTTTGCACTTGCGTTTCTCGACGCGCTGGTCTCGCGTATTAGAGGGCAGCCCTTCTTCGCTGACAATGTGTCGGTAAATTTCGAGTAGTGCCGCTGTGGAAGTCGTTCTCGCATTTGGCTTGATAGTGGTCTTGCTGGTCGTGTTGGGTTCAGGACTGTGGATTGGACTGTCGCTGTTAGGTGTCGCCCTGTTCGCGATGGAGCTGTTTACGTCGAGACCGGTGGGCGACAGCATGGTGCTTACCATTTGGGGCTCGACTTCGAGCTGGACGCTCACCGCGTTACCACTCTTTCTCTGGATGGGCGAAATCCTGTTTCGCAGCAAACTGAGCAGTGACATGTTCAAAGGCCTGGCACCGTGGCTGAACAGGCTGCCGGGCCAACTATTGCACACAAATGTCATTGGCTGCACCATATTTGCCGCGGTATCGGGATCAAGTGCTGCTACCTGTGCCACCATTGGCAAGATTACGCTGCCCGAACTCAAGAAGCGCGGTTACCCGGACGACATTGCCATCGGCACACTGGCGGGCGCCGGTACGCTTGGCTTGCTGATCCCGCCATCAATCATCATGATCGTATATGGGGTCGCTGCAAACGTTTCCATCGCCAAGTTGTTCATTGCAGGTGTCGTACCGGGCCTTATGTTGGCCGCGCTATTCATGGCTTACATCATTGTCTGGGCGCTACTTAACAAGGAAAAGGTTCCCCCGCCAGACGCAACGTTGAGCTTTCGGCAAAGGCTGTACGAATCGCGTCACCTCATCCCGGTAGTTTCCCTGATCGCAGTGGTCTTGGGATCAATCTACGGCGGTATCGCCACTGCCACTGAGGCCGCGGCGTTTGGTGTGGCTGGTTCTCTCGTGCTGGCGGCCATTGAGCGATCCCTAAACTGGCGTGTCTTCAAGGACGGTCTGGTTGCTGCCTGTCGCGTCTACTGCATGATTGGTCTGATCTTGGCCGGCGCAGCGTTCCTGACACTTGCGATGGGATTCATGGGACTGCCGCGTCATTTGGCGGAGTTCATTGGTGGACTGAATCTGTCGCCGTTTGTACTCATTCTGATGCTTACCGGGTTCTTTATCGTCCTGGGGTGCTTCCTCGATGGAATTTCGATGGTTGTGTTAACCATGACCGTGTTGCTGCCGACCGTGCAGAAGGCCGGTTTTGACTTGATCTGGTTCGGGATATTCGTCGTGCTGGTCGTCGAAATGGCGCAGATTACGCCTCCAGTAGGTTTCAACCTGTTTGTGCTGCAAAACCTCACGGGGCGCGAAATCACCTATCTTGCCCGCACCGCCATGCCATTGTTTTTCCTGATGCTGGTTGCCGTACTCGCAACCTACTTCGTTCAGGACATCGTGCTCTGGCTTCCCGGTCACATGTAGTCAATCAACGGAGGGTTTCACCATGAATCGTCACGTCCTGGTTACGTCACTGCTGGTCGCCTGCCTCTCTGTTGCCGCCCCGGCGCAGGTAACGTGGAAGCTTGCGACAGGCTACCGCGCAGAGTCCTTTCACACCCGGAACATTTCGACCTTTGCAAATGATGTCGTGCGGACGACGGACGGTGCTCTCAAGATAGAGGTCTACCCCGGAAACAGTCTGGTAGCGCTCAACGATGTGCGTCAGGCGATCCAGGAGGGACGCGTTGACGCGGGCGAAACGATCATGACCAGCATGGTCAAGGACTTGAGTCTCGCCGGGGCGGATTCGGTGCCGTTCGTCGTGGGCAGTTACGCCGATGCACGCCGCCTTTGGAACCTTCAAAAACCGACGATGGAACGATTGCTTGCACAACGCGGACTCATGCTGCTGTACGCCGTGCCCTGGCCGCCACAGGGTTTGTACTCGAGACGACCGATCGTCGATGCCAGGGATTTCCGCGGTTCGAATATGCGAACTTACAACGACACTACCGTTCGCATCGCTCAATCATTGGGCGCAACGCCGGTCAACGTCGCGATGGTAGACGTGGGGAAAGCACTCTCCGATGGACGCATCGACAACATGATCACGTCGGCAGTCACTGGCGTGGAGAGCCGCGTGTGGGATCACGTTCGGTATTACTACGAAATCAATGCGTGGTATCCCAAGAACATCGTAATGGTCAATCTGAAGCGATTCAATGCTCTTTCGGCAGAGGCACGCGCCGCAGTCATGCGCGCGGCAGAAAGCGCGGAAAGACGTGGCTGGGCAGCCAGCGAGCAGGCAGCTCTGGAGTCGGGGGAAACTTTGCGTCGCAATGGCGTTAAGATCGGGGGCACACCTCCG
>CAYMSY010000229.1:0-5321 GCA_964393195.1 uncultured Alcaligenaceae bacterium
TTTCGAGGGCGTGTCCTGCACGACCAATACGTTCGTTCGAACGTCTACGGTTGCACTACCGCGCTTCGACAACACGCCGGTACTAGCGGACTGCCCGACCCCTCCCCCGCCCGGTGAAAGCATCTTGCGAACTTCGTCGGCTTTTTGATAGTTCAGCTGGAAAATTTCCGTGCGCAGTGGCTCAATGTCGGCAACCTGCGCTTTGGCTTCAAGTTCCTGTTTTTCCTTGAGCGCCAATTCTTCTTTCGGCGCGATCCACACCACGTTTCCGTTCTTGCGCATGTCAAGCGATCGTGCCTGCATAACCAGGTCCAGCGCCTGATCCCACGGAACATCCTTCAAACGTAGCGTCACGTTGCCAGTAACCGTGTCAGAAACAATAATGTTCAAACCAGTGAAATCGCCAATGACTTGAAGCACCGATCGAACGGCGATGTCCTGAAAGTTGAGTGACAACTTTTCGCCTTTATAGCCAGGCCTTGATCCTTGCGTCAGCTTGTTGGGGTCTTCGACGATCGGTTTTATCTCGATAATCAGGCGGTTATCCGTCTGGTACGCGGAGTGCTCCCAAAGTCCCTTGGGCTCAATCACCATGCGTGTATTGTTGCCTTGCGTAAAGGTGTCAATAAGCTGCACTGGAGTGCCAAAGTCAGACACATCCAGCTTCCGCTCCAGATTTCTTGGTACTTGGGTCCGCAGGAAATCGACAATCAACACTTTGCCCTGTGGCTTGATGTCAACGCCCGAATTCGCGTCCGACAAATCAACGATCACACGCCCTTCACCCGCCTGTCCGCGACGAAAATCCACGTCGCGCAAGCCGAACGTTGCGCCTTCGCTCTTTGAGGCGGCTGTAAATCGACCCGTTTCCGGTGCTGAATCGGCTACGGCGGTGCCGGGGGCATCGAACAGCGCAACCATCAGACGCTGGCCTTCTGTTTTCAGCTCATAAGCCTGCGTCTTGGTAAGGTTCAGCACCACACGTGTCCGGCCCTGTGCCTGAACAACGTTATAGCTGCGCAAAACAGAATCCGTGACCTCGTTGGTTGCTTTGCCCAGGCTGGTCGTATTGGCGAAATCAAGTACCAGCCGCGGAGGTGTAGCGATGGCAAATACTGACGGCGCGGCAGATGGTGCCTCCTTCAATGCAAACGTCAACGTCGTACGACCAGCGGCGCCTTTGGCGACGGTTACGTCTTCGATGACATTCTGTGCGCCGGCTGAGGACGCAAAGAAGCAGCCGAGCGTGAGCGATGCGGCCACGAACGACGTTCGGCTCCCCACGCGAAGTACGCGCAACAGTTGAGTGACGTTCATTTCTTTTGCTCCCGCTCTTGCAGCATGATCTTGCTTTGACGCTCGGCCCAATCGCCCGCGCCATCCTGAAATAGTTCTTTCAACGTGATTTCACCTTCTGCTACAGCGGTGATCACCCCAAAGTTCTGGCCCATGTAGTTGCCTTGACGTACCTGAAACACACGATTGTCCGTAGCTTTGACGAGGCCAATCATTGCCTGACCACGCTGCAGCGTGCCGACCATCTTCAGATTCTCCAGCGGAAACGCCTCGAGCGCCTCCTTACGTCTGGAAAGATCCGGCCCACGGGACCCTTTACCGGTTTCGATCTTGCGTGGCTTGAAGGGGTCGGGCTGATCAAAAGCGTTGTAAGTAAACGCCTCATACGGACGCATTGCCGGTATCGGCTCGATCTTGCCGCGCGACGAAGCGCCCTGCTCCGCCATCCAGGCTCGCAAGTCGTCGTCACCACCGCCACCGCAACCGGCCAAAACTGCCGCTGCACCGAACGCCACAAGGAAATTAAGTCGGCGCGTACTCATTTTTTGGGCGCCTTCTGCGCATCTTTCGCCTTGCGCTGTGCTGCGACTTCATCGTCGTCCAGATAACGGAATGTCTTGGCTACTGCCTCCATCGTCAGCGTCAAGTCTTTCGGGTCCTTGTTGACCACGGAAATATCGTTGAGCGTGACGATTCGGGAAAGTTGCGACACATCACTCGCAAACGCACCCACGTCATGGTAGGTGCCCGTGACGCGCAAATCCACCGGCAATTCCGCGTAGAAGTCCTGCTGCCGTTCGGCACTCGGTTTGAACAGTTCAAATTGCAGTCCGCGTCCCAAGCCGGCCTGATTGATGTCGGACAACAATGCGTCCATTTCGCTCTTGCTCGGCAGTTGTCGAAGCAAGGCACCAAATTGCTGCTCAACTTCTTTCAACTGCTGAACGTGCAGGTCAAGGTTGATCGCCTGTGACTTCTTGTTGCTGTATTCCTGCCGCAGGGTGACTTCCTGCTTTTCCTTGCTCTCCAACTCATCGTACTGCGGCATCCAGCCGAAATACGCGGCAACACCAACCAGAATAAGGAACAGCAGCAGCACTGCCACGATCTTTGCCGGCGCCGGCCAAATCCCGATATCCCGGGGATTGAGGCGCCTAATTTCGTCCCAAGTCATCATAACGCCCTATTTCGTGATTGCCTGCATGACTTTTTCACGCGACCCCGGTGCTGCGGCTGGCGCGGGTGCGGTCGCCTGTCCGGGCTTGGCAGTTGGTGCGGCCTCCAGCCCCTTCAGACTGATATTGAGGCTGAATTCGTTCACGCGCTGCTTGTTGCTATCTGTGGCGGCCTTGATTTCAACAAGCTCAGCGTTCATCAGATATGGCGACGACTCAAGATTTCGCATCAGTGTGGACACCCGCGCATTGGATTGCGCAAAGCCGACCATATTGACCTTGGTACCGGTCTGCTTGATTGCCTTGAGATAGACGCCGTCCGGCAACTGCCGAACCAATTGATCCAGCAGTTTGACTGATGCACTGCGATTGACTTGCAGCGTCTCAACAACCTGCTTGCGAGCCAGCAGCGCCGCAGTCTGGTCTTTGAGCTTCTTGATCTCGTCAATTTGCTCGGTGAGTTTCTTGTTTTCGGCGACCAGCAGATCGTTGCGTCGCTGTTGCGTCGCGACACGTTCGTCCAGATAAAGTTTGCCAACGTACCAAAGCGCCGCAGCAAAAACCAGCGTGCCAATCAGGATGAAGTTGAACTCCCGACGCCGCAGGGCGCGTTTTGCCTCGCGGTGCGGGAGCAGGTTGATGCGAATCATGCGTCAAACCTCCGCATTGCGAGCCCGCAGGCGACAAGGAGCGCCGGTGCGTCAGCCGCGAGCTGACGCGATTTCACCCCCGGGCTCAATCCCATTTCCGAGAACGGGTTGGCAACCGACGCCACCACGTTGGTGCGCCGCGACACGGCATCCGACAACCCGGCCAGCGAAGCGCAACCGCCGGCAAGCAGCATGTAGTCGAGTTGGCCCTGTGCGCTGGAAGTCAGGAAAAACTGCAAGGCCCGTGCCGCTTCGATGGCGAGCGTATCAACGTAAGGCCGAAGTACGTCATTGTCGTAGTTGGCAGGAAGGTTACCGGAGCGCTTGGCTGCTTCAGCCTCCTCGCCGGTCATGTTGTATGCGCGTTGAATTTCCTGAGTCAGCTGATTGCCGCCAAACGGACTTTCGCGCATGAAAATCTGCTCATCATTGCGGAACACGTAAAAGCGGGTTGACGTCGCGCCAACATCCAGCACGCCGATATTCTGGTCAATGCCCTTGCCCGGCAGCGCCTCGGCCATCAGTTCGTAGGCGCTCATGACCGCCATCGCCTCGACATCCATGACGGTGGGCTTGAGACCCGCTGACTCCAGCGCAGCGACACGATCCTCGACCTTTTCTCGTCGGGCAGCGGCGATCATGATTTCGACCTGGGTCTCGTCGTTGCCGACCGGGCCGATGACGGCATAGTCAAGGTTGACCTCGTCGAGCGCAAACGGGATGTACTGGTTGGCCTCACCTTCCACCGCCAGTTCCAGCTCATCTTCGCGGTCGACGGCCGGCAAGGTGATCCGCTTGGTGATCACCATGCTGGTCGGCAGGGCCGCTGCAGCCGCCTTGGTGCGCGAGCCCAGCTTGCGCAGCGCCCGCTCGATGGTGGCGCCGACAGCTTCCACATTCGCGATGTTGCCATCTGCGACAGAATCGCGTGGCAGCGGCTCAATGGTGTAGCGACTGAGTTCGGGCTTCTGCCGGGTCCCCGTCAACTCGACCAGTTTCACCGAAGTGCTACTGATGTCAACGCCGATGAGCGGGGTGCTTTTCGCCCCAAACGCGCCCCGGAGCTGAGCCAAAAAATCTTTTTGCATTGAGAGCTTAGGCCACTTTTGTCGCCTGAAACTTTAAGTTAGGGAAGGAGTGTTGCATAAGGCTCGCGCCGTGGCAAGCCGTCCCCGGAATTTGGGCGCCTATAATCGGAGAAAAAAACAACATTGGCATATCAGGCAGTACGGCAGCAATTCGGCGGCAGTCTGGCGGTAGCATGACTTACGGCCTTGCGTCCGGGGGAAGAAGGACATCAATGTTCAAGCGTTGGGTGGTTTATCTTTCCTCCCTGATCGGCGGGTTGTTATTGATTGGCGGAGTGCTCGGAGCGCTGGTTTGGGTGCTTATCAGCGCTCGTCTGCCGTCTCTGGACGTCCTGACCGACTATCAGCCCAAATTGCCGCTGCGGGTGGTCTCCGAAGAGGGCGTCACGCTGGCGGAGTTCGGCGAGGAACGGCGCAGCCTCGTCAAGCTGGCTGACGTGCCGATGCATGTCCGGCAGGCAATTCTGGCCGCGGAAGACGCCAATTTCTACGAACATTCCGGTGTGGACTGGCTCGCCGCGTTGCGCGTGGCCTATACCAATACGGTCACCGGCTCCAAGCAGGGCGCCAGCACCATCACCATGCAGGTGGCGCGCAATTTCTTCCTGACGCGCGAACAATCCTACCTTCGCAAGGCTAATGAGGTAGCGCTCACTTTCAAAATTGAGCAGGAGCTGTCTAAGGATCAGATTCTGGAGCTCTACATCAACCAGATATTCCTGGGTCAGCGGGCGTTCGGTTTCGCCGCAGCGGCCAAGGCGTACTACGGCAAGCCCCTCGACAAGATCACCATTCCTGAGGCGGCCATGCTCGCCGGTCTGCCGAAAGCACCGTCGTCGTTCAACCCCTTCGTCAATCCCAAGCGCGCGGCGTTGCGGCAGCAGTATGTGCTGCGCCGCATGCATGAGCTCAACTACATCGACGACAACCAGTACAAGGCGGCTGCGGCTGCGGCGCCCACCCTCAAGGAAGACCGCGGGCCCACCGTTCACGCCGAATTCCTGAACGAAATGGCGCGCCAGTTCGCGTTCGATCTGGTCGGCGAATCAGCCTATACCCGTGGCCTCACGGTGACCACGACGATCAAGGCGCGCGACCAGGAAGCGGCCTAC
>CAYMSY010000230.1:0-5284 GCA_964393195.1 uncultured Alcaligenaceae bacterium
GCCGTTGAAGAAGGTGTGGTTGCCGGTGGTGGCGTCGCGTTGCTGCGCGCCCGTCAGGCTGCTGGCACGATCAAGGGCGACAACGCCGATCAGGAAGCTGGCATCAAGCTGGTTCTGAAAGCAATCGAAGCCCCGCTGCGCGAAATCGTGGCTAACGCCGGCGGAGAGCCAAGCGTTGTCGTCAACGCAGTGCTCGCAGGCAAGGGCAACTTCGGTTTCAATGCATCGAACGACACCTACGGCGACATGCTCGAACTCGGCATCCTTGATCCGACCAAAGTCACGCGCATGGCACTGCAAAACGCAGCGTCTGTCGCGGGCCTGTTGCTCACCACCGAAGCCATGATCGCTGAAGCGCCGAAAGACGACGCACCTGCCGGTGGCATGGGTGGCGGCGGAATGGGTGGGATGGGCGACATGGGCGGCATGGGCATGTAACGAGCTTCGTCTCCGGGCGCATTGCCGCGGTGGAGCCGTGCTCGTGTACACAAAACGTACACGTCGCACGACTCCGCCTTGCACTGCATCCCGGATACCCGCTCGTTGGTTTGTTCCAGCGACCTGTTACAAAAACAAAGGCACCTTCGAGTGCCTTTTGTTTTAGCTGCGTCAGCAATGCGATGGGGATTGACGGCTAGACTAGCTGGATATTTGTTGCCCGTCTTGCCATGTTGCAGTTGCGGTCGTTCTTTTTTGAGTTTTGTCTCACTGTGCTCTTCGCTGGGCTGGTGGCGGTTGCGCCTGCGCTGGCCAGTCCGGTACAGGATGGTGTGTATTCGAGCAAGCTGGAATGCAGTGCGCTGATTAGCAATCCGTCGAACCCCGGCTGGTCATCGCCGGTAGAACTGCATATCGACGGCGATTCGATCTCGTGGCTACGCGGCAACAAACAGTTTCAGGAGTCCGGCCAGTCACTGTGGCGCGGCAACGGCTTCGATGTTGATGCCGCAGGCGCCTACACGGCGGGTTCGGGCAGGCAGGGTCGCTGGCGCACGACGGGAACGCTGCGGCTGAATGGTTCAACACTGTCCGGCGCCATGCGGCAAATATCGCCGGCAGGAGATCAGGTTTATCGCAACTGCAGTGTCAGCTTCGCAGTCGCGCTGCTGCCGCTTCCCACCCGCCGCGATGCAGCCCCCATGCCGGACGCGCGGGCGCAGGCGACGGAGGACTGTGCATGGAAAGGTGGCGCCGCGTGCCGAAGTCTGGCGGCGGCGGAAGGAGCTGCATCTGACCCGATGCGCCAGCCCATCGGCGCCGCTCAGATGCCGGAAACGGCCCCCAACGCTCCTCGCGTCCCGCTAACGCCACAAGGCGGAACTCCGCTAAATGCGTACGGATCTCCGATTGCGGGACCAGTTACTGAATCGGTGGCGGGCGAATCCGCCCGCAGCGGAGCCCCCGCGCAATCAATGGGAGCATTGCCTCCCGTCGGATCAGACACGAGTTCGATGCTTGCGTCCGCCGCGACTACCAGTGCCGCTGCATCGACTTCCGCTGAAGACTTGGGCACGGCGAAGCGTTACGTTGCATTCGGCGAATTTGGAGAACACTGGATTCTGTGGGTGATCGTCGGCGCAGTGCTGACGCTGTATCTGCCACTGTCCTTCCTGTTGTCCGGCCCGGCCGGCGCGATTGAGCAACTGAGCGTGCTCAATTTGCTGGACATCTTCAACCGCACCGGAAAGATACGTCCCTACGCAGCCGAGGCGCAGTCGTTTCTGATGGTGGGCTTGTTTGGCATTGCGATGGTCCTCATTGGACCGCTCATCATCTGGTTCAATGCGGGAGTGCCGATGGCGCACCGGACGGATGACGCCAGCCGCACGATTTGTTGCCTCGAACGCCCGGAATTTACTCAAGACCGGCGTTTGGCAATCGATTTGTACCGGGACGATCCGTTCCTGCCCTGGTACATGATCAAGACCCTTCTCACCAGCAAGGCCAATGGCCCCTGGAAACTGCGGATACTGGATACGGCGAAGGGTCAATTCATTGATCTGAGGGGATTCGGCAAAACCGAGGATCAGGGCTCCACGCTGGTGCTCGGGCACAACGAGGCGTACCTCAAAACCCAGTTCCTGACGGACCGGTTGCGGGTACTTGATGAGCGCGGCTCGTCACTCGTCGTTGACCTCAAGGCCGACGCGATTGGCTTCCAGCAGTGGACGGCCAATGATCGGCCGCGTCCGGATAGCAAACCGACAGACGACCAGATCGAACGCGCCCGTAAAGCGAAAACGGGATTCACGGTTGGTGACGTAACGCCCGCCGGGGCGCAGACCAGACTTCTGCTTGCACGCGAGAAGCCTGACCATGACGGCTTGCTCGGCGCAATCAAAGGTTTGTGGAGTCTCGTCGCAGAGTGGGAGCAATTCGCCTGGGTTGATGCCGACACCGGGCAGGTGCGGAGAAAAGCGACCCTGTTTGGCAACGCACGTCATGCCGGCAGCACCCCCGATGGAAGCATGCAGATATTCACGGCGACCGGTGGTTACATCAAGCTCGTACGTACGCCGGAGCTACAGTCGCGCTAAGTGCCGCGCGAATCAAAGGATACCGTTCGCGTAAGCCGAAAAGTCCTATTGCACGGCGTCTCGCCCGCGCTGTCTGGCCGGCGTACACTAAATGACATATGGTCAAACCCGTTTCATCACTGCGGACGTTCGTTGAGGCGGAGCTTGCCGCGCTGCGCGACGCGCCGCAGGTTCAGAGTGTTGCTTCACTGGCTCGCGGCGAGATACTGCTCAACCAGTACCCGGGCGAGCTTGATGCGGACGAACTGCTGTTTGTGCTGCGCATCTGCGCTTCCGGTTGTCAGGCCGCCGGGCGTTGGCTCGATGGCTTGCAGTTGTGCCGGCGCGGCCTCGAAGTCGCGGCGAGAATACAGAAGCAGGCTGAAAAGATCCCCTTTCTGGCGATCACCGGCAATATTCACTCGTTTCTGCACAACTATCACCTTGCTGTCCGCGCCATGCGCGAAGCACTTGTCATTGCCGAAGACGAACACTTGCCCGTGGATCACGCCAAGCTGCTGCAGGGTCTGGGTCCAATTTACTCGCGAATGGAGCAGCACGAAACTGCGCTGTCCCTCTTCCGGCAAGCCAGTGAACTGTCCAGCGAGCACGCATTGCCTGCAACAAAAGCAGCCGCCCTGAACAATATCGCGCGCGAGTACCGGTTCCTGGGGCGATTTGACGAAGCCAGTGATTCGATCAATGAAGCGATCCGCGTTGCTGCCGACAGCGGCATAGACGACTGGACGCCTTATCTGCTGCATACTCGTGGCGAAATTTCAGCTTCACGTGGCGATCTGACCGCAGCCATTGGCGATATGACCGATGCGCTGACTCCACTGCGTTCCCGTGCCAATGTTCCTGTGCTGCTACAGGTATTGATTGACCTGGCTGGCCTTGCCGAGCGGGTTGGCGATGTTGGTGCTGCACGTTCATATCTTGACGAAGCTTCCGCACTTTCGCATGAGGCTTCACTCCACGAACTGCGCCTGAAAACAGCCTTTGCCAAGGCGAAACTGGAACATGCTCAGTCCAATGCAGATGAGGCGCTCCGGGCAGTGGGCGATCTGATTGCGGCTCGAAATGACGCGAGGAAGGTCTATCTCGAGGGTCAGCGAATTGCCACACAGTTTGTGGAGGAAGTGGAGCGATCCGAGGCGCGTGCACGGCGCGAGGTTGCCGCAGTCAATGAGCTGACGCTTCGCCTGATCGAAACCCAGGCCCAGGCCGAAAAGATGGCAAAGCAGGCGGCACGCGACGCGTTGACCGGTCTGCTTAACCGAAACGCGTTCGAGACGGCGGTGGATCGCATCGCGGTGGGCTCACCGCAGCCGGTAGCGTTGCTGATGCTGGATATCGACGACTTTCGCGCCATCAACACGGACCGCGGACATCTGGCGGGAGACGTCGTGCTCAAGGCGGTCGTCGAACGTTTGCGCCAGTCGCTACGAACCAATGATCTGCTCAGCCGCTTCGGTGGTGACGAGTTTCTGCTTCTTTGCCCGGGCGTTGGGCCTCGCGTCGCGGCGACGATTGCATCCCGTGTCCTTGAGCGAATTGCACGGGAGCCCGTTGCGCATGAGGGCGAACTCATCCAGGTCACTGCGAGCCTTGGGGTTGCCTGCTCCCAGAGCGGTTCGTTGTCGACACTTGGTTATCTGGTCAAGCGCGCCGATGCGGCACTGCGGCGAGCAAAACTGGCCGGCAAGAACCGTGTCGTTACCGTTCGTGTCAACAGTTAGGCGCAGAGACGCGGTTCACCTCACTTTGTTGCAAATTCGGCCACAGCCCGCATGACTGTCGCGTCCGACAAGATGCGGCGATGTCCCAACCCGGTTGTCGAGACAAGTTCTGCGCCGGTGATATGCCGTGCAAACGCCTCGCCGTCCGCATACGGATTGATTCGATCTCCGCGATCATGCACGACCAGCGTCGGCGTACTGAGGCGCGGGCCGGCCGCTTCGGGTTCGAACTGTCCCATAGTGATGCCCTCGCGAGCCTCGACTTTCTGCTGCATGGCAACGCGCGTGGACTCGCGCAGCGCGAAGGCATGGGCAAAAACACGCGTGTACTCTGTGGGCGACGCCGGCGGCGCAATCAGTACCAACCGCTCAACCGAAACGCCTCGACCAGCCGCGTAGGCGCTGGCATTCGCCCCCAAAGAGTGGGCAATCAGCGCTTGAACCCTTAGCCCCCGCTCAGCGATACGCGCGGCGACGTAGCTGACAGCGCGCGCAAACTGGGGAAGGCTGGAGCGGGCGCCGCCGCTTCTGCCATGTGCTGGCATTTCGACAATGACCGGCCGCAACCCGGCAGCATCCAGTTGCCGCGCAAGCGGCAACATCTGCGCTGCATGTCCACCCCAGCCATGAATCAGGAGCGCCACCGGCCTGGCATCGCACGGCATTTCGTACAACGTCAGGTTCGTGAACTCAAACGACCAGGTGTTGATTTCCCAACCGTCCCATGCTGATGCTTTACGGTTTGCCCACTTTAACGGTAGCGGCGTGCAAAAGAGATTGTGAGCGGCCCTTGCCGCAAAGGCCGGCCACAGCTGCTCGGACAAGCCCAGCCCGAGGCGAACCAGTCGTGTCGCGATCCGCGTGCCGTAGTAGTCCGATGCTGCCGATATCGTGGATTCAGTCATGGTCATTGCCTCTCAGAAGAAGATCATCACGTCGTTGCTTTTGGGGATACAGTCGATGAGATCCCGTACGGCAAACGCTATCCGCGCCAGCGCCAGCACACCAACGAACAATAAGAAAATC
>CAYMSY010000231.1:0-5263 GCA_964393195.1 uncultured Alcaligenaceae bacterium
AAAGTAACCGCGACGCCGGCGCTACACACTCGCGACCTCGGCGGCACTGCTACGACGGTGCAGGTGACTGAGGCAGTGTGCCGCGAGTTGCAGGCGATCTGATCCTCGCTCGCAGGCGCGCCAAAAACGAAGTCAGCGGTATCAAGCACGCTGATTGAACGACCCAACAAGGAGGACCAAACCATGATCTCATCGTCACTGCCCCGCCGCCGTGTCATCGCCGCAATCTGCATCTCCCTGGCAGCCTGTATCGGTTTCACGGCTACCGTTCAGGCACAGCCTTGGCCCAGCAGACCGATCACGCTCGTCGTACCTTTCCCGGCCGGCGGTACCACGGATGTACTCGCGCGTTCGCGCGCCGAGCCGCTTGCGAAGGCACTCGGGCAACCGGTGATTGTCGAGAGCAAACCGGGCGCCGGTGCGACCATCGGCGCCGATTTCGTCGCCAAGGCACGTCCTGATGGCCATACGCTGCTGGTCGGTGCAGTTCATCACGCGATTGCAACGAGCGTCTACAAAAAGCTGCCTTACGACTATCAGAAGAGCTTCGCGCCGATCACGACAATTGCTCTGGTGCCGAACGTGCTGACCGTCAGTGCTGCCAACCCTGCGAAGACTGTCGCCGAGCTGATTGCGCAGGGCAAAGCTTCGAAAGACAAGCTCACCTATGGCTCCAATGGCAACGGCACGGCACAACATCTGATCGGCACGCAGTTCGAAAACCTGTCAGGCGTCGGCCTCGTGCACGTGCCCTACAAAGGCAGCGGTCCGCTGACGACCGATTTGCTCGGAGGTCAGGTCGCGATGTCATTCGACACGGTAACGCCGGTGCTTGCACACATCAAGGCCGGCAAGCTGCGTGCGCTCGCCGTGACCACGGCGAAGCGCTCCGGTGCGCTACCCGACGTACCGACACTCGCGGAGTCCGGCCTCAAGGGCTTCGACATTGGCACCTGGTTTGGCCTGCTGGCGCCGGCATCGACGCCACCGGAAATCATTGCCCGGCTGTCCGCCGAATCGATGAAGATCATCCAGTCGGCTGATTTCAGGAAACGCATGGCCGACATCGGCGCCGAACCGATCGGCAACACGCCGGAGCAAATGGCGAAGCAGATTCGCGAAGACACCGAGAAATTTGCGCAGCTCGTGCGCGATGCCAAGGTAACGATCGAGTAGCGGACAGCTTGAGCAATCGTCGGCGGGCGCTGCGCCTAAAGGGCGTCCAGCTCCGCCTGCTCAAAGCCCGCAGCGCGGCGCGCTTCCAGGTTGAATGGTCCGCGCAGCCGTGGCGCACGATGGGTTTCGGCCAGTTGGGCGTAGGTTCGCACCGGATCGAGACCGCGCTGATTGCAGACGTGGCGATACCAGCGGTTGCCGATGGCGACATGGCCAATCTCGTCACGCAGAATGATGTCGAGGATCGCTGCGCTCTCGTGGTCACCGGCCGCAGCCAGCTTCGCGCGGATTGGCGGGGACGCATCAAGCCCTCGCGCCTCCAGCGTGCGTGGCACCAGCGCGAGGCGCGCGAGCACATCGCCCTTCGTTTTTTCGGCCATTTCCCATAGTCCGTTGTGCGCAGGAAAATCGCCATAGGCGTAACCCAGTGTCGCCAGACGATCGCGCAGCAAACGGAAGTGATACGCCTCTTCGGTGGCGACCTTGAGCCAGTCGCCATAGAACGCGTCGGGCAATCCGTCAAATCGCCAGATCGCGTCGAGCGCGAGATTGATGGCATTGAACTCTATATGCGCCAACGCATGCAATAGCGCCGCGCGGCCGTCGACACTCCCGAGTGCGCGCTGCGGCACGTCTTTGGGCGAGACCAGCGTTGGCCGTTCTGGGCGCCCCGGCAAGCGGTCAGGCTCGTGCAGCGTGTCGTTCGGGCGCACGTCGATGTTTGCGCTCACTAACTCGCCAACCATTGCCAGTTTTCGATCTGGATCACTGGTGGCGAGTGCGGACAGGCAAAGGTGACGAAGCGAATTCATCCCGGAAGAGTGTGAACCATAGGTCGAAAGTGCAATTGTCTCCCGGCGGCGACCGGTGACCCGGCGCACTGCTACGGACTGAGATAATGACGGGTTGATCTAAACCCGGTGGCGCGAGGACGCGGCACCGCAATCGCGTTTTCATGCACATTCATATCCTAGGCATTTGCGGCACCTTCATGGGCGGCCTCGCGGCGCTCGCACGCGAAGCCGGCCACAAGGTTACCGGCTGTGACGCCAATGTCTACCCGCCGATGTCCGACCAGCTCCGTTCGCTTGGCATTGATCTGATCGAAGGTTATGGCGCCGACCAGCTCGCGCTGAAACCCGATTGCTTTGTTGTTGGCAATGTGATTACGCGTGGCAATCCGCTGGTGGAGGCGATCCTCAACGCCAACCTTGACTACGTTTCGGGACCGCAGTGGCTGGCTGATCACGTGCTGCGGCACCGCTGGGTACTTGCTGTCGCGGGAACGCACGGCAAAACGACGACAACGTCAATGCTCGCGTGGATTCTCGAACACGCGGGGCGCAAGCCGGGCTTCCTGATCGGCGGCGTGGCACAGGACTTCGGCGTGTCGGCACGGATCGGCCAGATCATTGACGGGCATCCGTTCGTAATCGAAGCTGACGAGTACGACACCGCGTTTTTCGACAAGCGCAGCAAGTTTGTGCACTACCGGCCGCGCACACTGGTGCTCAACAACCTTGAATACGATCATGCCGACATCTTCCCCGACGTCGCCGCCATTCGTCGCCAGTTTCATCATGTCGTGCGCACGGTGCCGTCGACAGGTCGCATCATCAGTCACGGGACGGACAAGGAACTCGCTGAAACACTGGCGATGGGCTGCTGGAGCGAACGCGAACTGTTCGGCGTCGAACAGGGTTGGCATTTTGTTGCCGGCTCGCAGGTTGATTTCGGTGGTCAGCGCTTCGGTGAGCTGAAGCTCGATATGCCGGGCGAACATAACCGGCTCAACGCGCTCGCGGCGATCGCGGCCGCAAGGCATATTGGCGTTGCGCCGGAGGCAGCACTTGAGGCGCTACAGTCGTTTCGGGGTGTCAAGCGGCGACTTGAGCTGCGCGGCGAAGTGGCGGGCGTCAAGGTTTACGACGATTTTGCACATCATCCAACGGCGTTTGCAGCGACACTTGCGGCGATCCGACGGCAACTGGCAACAGGCGAGCGCTTGCTGGCCGTGTTCGAGCCGCGCTCCAACACCATGAAGCTGGGCGCCATGCGCGCGAGACTTCCTGACAGTTTTGCAGCGGCGGATCGTGTTTATTCATTTTCCGGAGGCGTCGACTGGGATGTCGCCGCTACCATGCAGCCGCTCGGCCCTCGGGCCACCAATTTCAGCGACATCAACAGTCTCGTGGCGGCGCTCGCGAATGAATCGCGCGCGGGTGACCACGTAATCATCATGAGCAATGGCGGATTCGCAGGCATCCACCAGAAACTGCTGGATCGCCTGCGTTTACCCTCACAGCCTGGAAACGGCCAATGAATTCTTCTCCTTACTCACTACCGCCCGTAAAACCCAAGAAGGCCGCAGCGGCCGATGTGGACACCATCACCCGGCAATTGCAGGCGATCGAGGCAGATATCGCTGCCGGACGTCTGGCCGACGCCGCAAACATGCTCAATGTGCTGGGGCAAGCGTATCCGCGCGACGCCCGCATCTATGTCAGCGGCTGGCTGCTCGCGACCAGAGCAGACAATACGTCTGCGGCCTTGCAGGCGGCCGAACGAGCCGTCGCCCTGGCGCCGAATTCTGCAACCGCGCACTACTGTCTCGCCGACTCGCAGCGTCGCAGCGGCGACGTTACCGCAGCACGCACCAGCGTCGAAACGGCGCTGATGCTGATGCCCAGCAATCTCACTTACCGTGAACTCGCAGTCGACCTGGCCAACAATCAGGCGGACTATGCCGTCGCCGAACGGCATCTGCGGGCGGCATTCGCACAAAACCCGAATATCCCGGGCATCAAGACGATGATTGGCAACGCGTTGCGGCTCCAGTCCAACCTGGATGAGGCCGAAAAATGGCTTACCGAAGCCCTTGCCCGGAACGCCGATGATGCCGAAGCGCACAACGGTCTGGCGATGGTCGCCTATCAGCGCGATGACCTGGCAACCGCGCGCGCGCATCTGGCCGAGGCGCTGCGCCTGCAGCCAGGCAACGCGGGCTACCGGCATCTGGACGCGGTGCTTTCGGGTAGACCACCGGAGCAGCCGCCCGAGGAAATGACGCGCACGCTGTTTGACCGCTACGCATCACGCTTCGACTCGCATCTGGTCACCGCGCTCAAATACCGCGTACCGCAAATACTGGCCGCTCGAATCCTCGAGCTATACCCCGATCGCAAGCTCAATATTCTCGACCTTGGATGCGGCACCGGCCTGCTCGGTGCGGCACTGGGGCTGATTGAGGGATTTTTTGTCGGTGTTGACCTGTCTCTGCCGATGCTCGAGGAGGCGAAGAAGCACAGCGTTTATGCGCGGCTGCACCACGTCAACCTGCTTGATGCGCTAGCGGCAACTGATGCTGCGGAATATGAAGTGATCGTTGCCGCCGACGTTTTTGTGTACATGGGCGCGCTGGACGCCGCAATCAGCGGTGCTTTCAAGGTGCTCCGACCGGGCGGCTGGCTGTTCTTCTCGGTGGAAGCTGCACCGGACGATGGCCCCGACTTCACGGTGGAAAAGAGCATGCGCTACTCGCACAAACCGCAGTACCTCAAGGACTTGCTGGCACGTAATGGCTTTACTTCAATCTCGACGCAGGATCTGGATCTGCGCATGGAGCAGGAGGTTGCCATTCCCGGCCTGATCGTTGCGGCACAAAAGCCCGCCTGATTCAGTCAATGGCCACACAAATTGATGATCGCCTGATCGTCGCGATTTCGTCCCGCGCGCTGTTTGATCTCTCGGAGAGTCACGCAGTCTACGAAACTGCGGGCGTCGAGGCGTATCAGCAGCATCAGGTCGAGCATGAAAACGATCTGTTGCAGCCCGGTGTGGCATTTGACCTGACGCGGAAGCTGCTGCGACTCAACGAAGGTGGACGTCAACATGTGGAAGTGGTTCTGCTGTCACGCAATAGCGCCGACACCGGACTGCGCATCTTCAACGCCATCAGTCACTATCGCCTCGGCATTACGCGCGCCGTGTTTACGAGCGGGCGCGACACCTCGCGCTATGTCCCGGCGCTGGGTTCGCACCTGTTCCTTTCAGCTGATCCGGAAGACGTCCGCCATGCACTGGAATC
>CAYMSY010000232.1:0-5260 GCA_964393195.1 uncultured Alcaligenaceae bacterium
TCAATGAACGCGGCAAGCGCTTGTGGCGTGATGCGCTGACCACGCGTGAGCGCCTTCAGTTGCTCGTACGCGCCCTCAACGGCGTAGCGGCGCATGACAGTCTGGATCGGTTCGGCCAGAACTTCCCAGTTCGCATTCAGATCCGCGAGCATGTTGTCGGCGTTCACTTCAAGCTTGCCCACGCCCTGCAACGCCGAGCTGACGCCGAGCAGGCTGTAACCAACGGCGACGCCCATGTTGCGCAGCACGGTCGAATCGGTCAGATCACGCTGCCAGCGCGAGATCGGCAGCTTCTCGGCGAGATGGCGCAGCAGCGCGTTGGCGAGACCGAAATTACCCTCGGCATTTTCAAAATCAATCGGGTTGACCTTGTGCGGCATGGTGCTGGAGCCGACTTCGCCCTCCTTCAAGCGCTGCTTGAAGAAACCGAGCGAAATGTAACCCCAGGTGTCGCGGCAGAAATCGATGAGGATGGTGTTGACCCGCGCGATGGCATCGAACAATTCCGCCATGTAGTCGTGCGGTTCGATCTGGGCGCTCATTGGCTGCCACGTCAGTCCGAGCGATTCGATGGTTTGCCGCGAAATGGCCGGCCAGTCCACGTTCGGATAGGCCGAAAGATGCGCGTTGTAGTTACCCACCGCGCCGTTCATCTTGGCGCGTAGCGGTACCGCCGCGATTTGCGAACGGGCGTGCCGCAGGCGATCCACGAACAGCGCCATTTCCTTGCCCATCGTCGTCGGTGTCGCGGCCTGTCCATGCGTACGCGACAGCATCGGCATGTCCGCCGTGCTGATCGCAACCTTTGACAACGCGCCAATCAGCGCATCGAGTTGCGGCAGCAACACGCCATGCACGCCGCGTTTGAGCATCAGCGCATGCGAAACGTTGTTGATGTCCTCGGACGTGCACGCAAAGTGCACGAACTCGCCATGCGGCGCGAGCTCAGGCAGGGCCTTGAACTTGTCCTTGATCCAGTATTCCACTGCCTTGACGTCGTGATTGGTCGTCGCCTCAATCGCCTTGACGGCCGCCGCATCCGTAACGGAAAAATCACTCGTCAGACGATCAAGAAATTGCACGGCATCGGACGATAGCGGTGGCAGCTCGGCAATACCGGTGTGTGTCGCCAGCGACTTGAGCCAGGCGAATTCCACGCGTACCCGTTCGCGGGTAAGCGCGTACTCGCTGAACGCGTCGCCGAGCGCGTCCACCTTGCGTTGATAACGGCCGTCAAGCGGGGAAATGGCTTTGAGTGTGTCGAGCGTGGACATGCGTGCGGAGTTGGTAGTGGAAGCAGCGCGCAAACGGCAGTTGATGTGCCGCAAGCACTGCGGAAATGAGTTGTCAATGCCTATTATCTCGCGTCGTCGGGAAATATTTGCGAGCTTGCCTGAACGTGCTAGATTCACCAGACAGAGAAATCGCTGTTCACAACAAAAAATATCGAATGAAACTCCTCCACTCGAACACCAGCCCGTACGCGCGAAAGGTCCGCATTGTCGCCGCCGAGAAAAAGCTGGAGCTTGATCTCGAAGTCGCTGACCCGTGGAATCCGAGCCCGGAGCTCGCAAAAGTCAATCCGCTGGGAAAAGTCCCGGCGCTGATCATGGATGACGGCAGCAGCGTGTTTGATTCGCGCGTCATCGTGGAATATCTCGACGGCCTGTCACCGGTACACCGCCTGATTCCGGAAACCTCGCGCGACCGTATCGCGGTCAAGCGTTGGGAAGCCATTGCCGATGGCCTGTGCGACGCTGCCCTTCTGGCGCGGCTCGAAAACAACCGGCCGGACAAGAACGAATCCAGCACCAAGCAGATCGAGCGTCAGCGCGGCAAGATCGCGGCCTGCATCGACGAAATGGCACGTGAACTGGGTGAGCGCGAATTTTGCGTGGGCAATGCGCTGAGCCTCGCAGACATCGCCGCCGGTTGCGCGCTCGGTTATCTCAAGCTCCGGTACCCGGACATCACGTGGGATTCGACGCATCCCAATCTTGCGCGCCTGCACAAGAAGCTTTCGGCACGCGCCTCATTCAAGGCAACGGACCCGGCAACGTCCTAGCGTCCTACTGACGCAAAGAAAAAGCCCGCCAATCGGCGGGCTTTTTTTCATGAACGGGCGCAAGGCCCGTTCACTGATGGACTCAGGTCGTCCTCATCGCATCACCCTTGAGGCTCGGGTAACGGACATGTTCCACCAGCTCCTGCACCTCACGTTTAGGTGCGGGCGTTATGAGCGTCACCACAATGATGATGATGAAGCCCAGCGGCACGCCAAACACGCCCGCAGAAATAGGCGAGATGTCCCACCACGTGTTATCCGCGACCGAACCCTTTACCCCAAATACCGTTCGCAACCACGGTTGCGTCATGCTCATGTAGTAGAAGGTCAGGCCAACCCCCCCAATCATCCCGAGTACGGCGGCAATTCCGGTCGTGCGCTTCCAGAAGATGCCCAGCACCAGCGCCGGGAAGAATCCGGCTGCCGCCAGCGAGAACGCCGCAGAGACGAGGAACAGGATATCCGCCGGTTTCTGTGCCGCCACGGCGGCCGCCAGAATCGCGACCACCAGCAGCAGCGCTTTGGAGACACCAATGCGCATCGCGGTTGAAGCGTTCGGATTGATCATCTTGTAGTACAGGTCGTGCGACAGCGCGTTGGCAATCGTCAGCAACAGGCCGTCTGCGGTCGACAGCGCTGCCGCGAGGCCACCCGCCGCTACCATGCCTGACACCACGTACGGCAGTCCGGCAATCTCCGGTGTCGCCAACACCACAATGTCACCACCGATGGCAATTTCCGCAAGCTGAACTATGCCGTCCTTGTTGATGTCCGTTATCGATAGCAATGACGGATCGACCTTCGCCCACGAGTTGACCCACGCCGGTAACTTCGCAAACTCGGTTCCGACCAGCAGGTTGTACACGTCAAATTTCACGAGAACGGCCAGCGCAGGCGCCGTGAAGTACAACAGGAAGATGAAGAACAGCGACCAGAACACCGAGTTTCGCGCCTCCTTTACGCTGGGCGTCGTGTAGTACCGCATGAGGATGTGTGGCAACGCCGCCGTACCGACCATCAGACAGAAGATCAGCGCCAGGAAGTTCTTGCGCGAAATGTCCTTCGCCTTTTCGTCCTTGCCCGGGAAGGCCTCGGCATGCCGAAGTGGCGGGCCGGACCGCGCTTTCGCACCGGCGTCCTTCTTCCACGCCGCTTCGGCCGCCTTGGCGTCCCGCGGGTAGGTCTCGAGCGCTTTCTGCGCCGCTGCGACCTGATCCGCCGGCGCATTGGCCGCCTTGGCATCGTCGAGGGCTTTTTGCACCTCGGCGCGCCCGGAATCGAACGATCCCGGCAGTCCCTTGAGCTTGGTTTCGGCGGCAGCCGCACGATCCGCGAAGATCTTGCGCACTTCGATTTCCTTGGGGTCCTTGATCAGCGCGTCTTCTCGCGCAGTTACTTTTTCCAGCACCGAGCCGTATACAAGCTGTGGCAGCGGAATACTGGTGTGCTTGACCGACAGCCAGACCACCGGGACCATGTACGCGATGATCAGGATGATGTATTGCGCCACCTGGGTCCACGTCACCGCGCGCATTCCGCCCAGGAAGGAGCACACGAGAATGCCCGCCAGCCCGACGAATACACCGATTTCAAACGCAAGCCCGGTGAGACGCGCCGTGATCACGCCGACGCCGTAAATCTGTGCGATTACGTAAGTGAACGAGCACAGAATCGCGATGAACACGCCGACAAAACGCGCAGCGTTGCCGCCGAACCGTTCACCCAGAAAATCCGGGATCGTAAACTGGCCGAACTTGCGCAGGTACGGCGCGAGAAACAGCGCCACCAACACATAGCCACCGGTCCAGCCCATGATGAAGGCGAGTCCCGAGTAGCCCTGCAGGTACAACGTTCCGGCCATGCCGATGAACGATGCTGCCGACATCCAGTCCGCTCCGGTAGCCATACCGTTGAAAACAGCTGGAACCCGACGGCCAGCGACGTAATACTCCGACGCGTCGGAGGTGCGACTCATGACGCCGATGCCGGCGTACAGAAGCACGGTGGCCAGCAGGAAGATGTAGCCGATCCAGTTCCGCGGCATGCCGATCTGCTCGAGCACGGCAAGCATCAGCACAAAGAAAACGAATCCGCCCGTGTACCACGTATAGACCTTCTTCAACTGGGCGGTAAACGCCTTTTGGGAAGTAACGCCGCTCATTCTTCTTCCCCTTCATCAACGCCATATTCAATGTCCAGCGCATTCATCTTTTTGGCGTAATACCAGATGATGATCACGTAAACGATCAAAGAGCCCTGTGCGCCCATCCAGAATGAAAAAGGCCAGCCAAAAAAGTTGAAATTAAGCTCTCTGGCGAAATAGCCAATCCCAAACGTCACCAAGAACCAGATCACCATTAGTACAGCCGTGATCCGCAGGTTGCGGCTCCAGTACTCCCGGTGCTTGTCGGTTAGTTGCATCGTTTCCTCCTCGGTTGAATACACTCCTCGCGCAGACCCAGCCTGATAGTGGTGTTGTGTTGTAAGCCAAGTTGACGCGAAGCTGACAAAGCGTACCCGACTTTTCTGAATCGCCAAAAGGGAAAGCCCTAACCCGCGATGAGTTTGCCAATGTCATGACTGGCTGGCTGCTGAATCTCCCGGGGAACATGGCCAGCCGGTACGTCCGGCGTCGGTCCACCCCTCTAGGTCTTCCACCAGCGCTCGACGCCGATCCTGATACCGGTCTCATCTTCAAGCGCCGCAGCATTCTTGGGGTCAAACGCCTTCAGTTTGCGCATCTGTTTTTCGCAGCGCTCGCTGTCGCCGAGACGAAAGTAGACGCGTGCCAGTTCCATGAAGCCGTGCGGGCTCATGGGCTGCAGCTTGATGTTTTCCTTGAACGGCTTGATGGCGTCTTCGTCCCGTTTGAGGGCAACGAGAGAGAGCCCCTGACCGTACCAGGACAGGTCGTGCCCCGGTTTGACGGCCGTGGCGCGCTCAAACGCCTGGATCGCATCGGTGTGGTCACCGTGCTGCTGATGCAGATAACCCAGGTTGAACCAGCCATCGGCATCATCCGGGCGAATCGACACCACCCGCTCAAAACCGCGAACCGCCGCAGCGTGATCGCCGGCCTCCGCATGCAGGAACGCAACCCGCGACAGCGTCAGTGTGTCATCCGGCCGCTCGGCGATTATCTTTGCGTAGTAATCAAACGCGATGTCGCGCTGTTTGAACACTAACGCCCACGTC
>CAYMSY010000233.1:0-1346 GCA_964393195.1 uncultured Alcaligenaceae bacterium
CGCTGCTGCATGGCCCGCGTCCGCTCATGAAGGTACACGTCGGCGAAGAGTTTGAGCTTGATGATCTCAAGCTACCGTACGAGTATTACACCGCTGAAGACATCGCACGGCGACATCTGTATGTCGAGGCGTCGCGCGGCTGCCCGTTCAAGTGCGAGTTCTGCCTGTCAGCGCTCGACAAGACCGCGGAGCCGTTTAACACCGAGCGTTTTCTCGCCGAGATGGCGAAGCTTTATGACCGTGGCGCGCGGACTTTCAAGTTTGTCGACCGCACGTTCAATCTGAACATCAAAACCTCGCTCGCAATTCTCGATTTTTTTCTTGAGCGCATCAATGCGAAACCGGACGATCCCTGCTTTGCGCACTTCGAGCTGGTGCCCGATCATCTGCCGGAAAAGCTAAAGGACACCATCGCGAAATTCCCCGCCGGCACCCTGCAATTCGAGATCGGCATCCAGACCTGGAATCCGACTGTGCAGGGTCACATTTCGCGCAAGCAGAACAACGACAAGGCAAAGGACAACATCCGCTGGCTGCACGCCAATTCGCATGCACACATGCACGTCGACTTGATCGCCGGGTTACCGTCGGAAACATTCGCGAGCTTCGGTGAAGGCTTCGACACGCTCGCACGCCTCGGCCCGCACGAGATTCAAGTCGGCGTGTTGAAACGCCTGCGCGGTACGCCGATCATCCGCCACACCGATGCGTTCGCGATGCGCTACAACCCGGAGCCGCCGTACAACATTTTGTCGAACACCGAGCTGTCATTTGCTGACCTGCAACGCATCAGCCGCTTTGCACGGTTCTGGGATCTGATCGGCAATTCCGGGCGCTTCAGCAACACCTTGCCACTGGTGTTGCAGGAGCTACCGGTCAGCGCCTTCCAGCGCTTCCTCGCGCTCGCCGACTGGCTGTACGCCGACACCGGCGCAACGCATCAGATCGCCCTGGAGCGCTTGTTTGATCTCGTCTATCGCTGGCTCGTTTCGGACGGTGGCATAGCGCTGGAAGCCGCGCAGCAGGCCATTCTTGCCGACTATCAGAAGAGCGGTTCAAAAGGGCGGCTGTCGTTCATGCATCGCGGCCTGACAGTTGCCGATGATCTCGCGATGCAGGGCAAGCGCGCCACCCCGGCGCGGCAACGGCGGCATCTGCCGTCGCCCGAACCCTCACTTTAGGTGTCGGGCAAAGAAACGTTCGGTGCGCGTGTAGAAGTCCGTCACGTTGTCCGGCGCCGTGAAGCCGTGGCCCTCATCGGCATAGACTTTATAGTCCAGTGGCTTGCCGGCCTTTTCCATCGCGTCGCGCATGGTCGTGCCGTGAATGAGGGGTACGCGCTTGTC
>CAYMSY010000233.1:1446-5257 GCA_964393195.1 uncultured Alcaligenaceae bacterium
AGCCCCTGCAACGAGGCGTAGCCGCCGTAGCTTCCGCCGAACAGGCACATGCGCGATTTGTCGACAATGCCCTGATTGACCAGATGCAGCGCGCCATCGGTGATGTCGTCCTGCATCGCAAGGCCCCATTGCTTCATCGCCGCCGCATAGTGCTTGTTGCCAAATCCCGTCGAACCACGCGGCTCCGGCTCCAGCACGGCATAGCCGCGTGAGGCCAAGAACTGTGCCGTGGGCCATCGTCCCCACTGTACGCCGTGAAATGTCCGGACCCAGGGGCCGCCGTGAATGTGCACGACCAATGGCAGATTTTTTGCCTCGACGCCGCGCGGCAGGGTCAGCCATGCCGGAATCGTCAGACCGTCGCGCGCCTTGTACGCGACGAAGCGCCGCTCCGCCATCAGCGCAGGCGGCAGCCACTCGCGCGTGGCGGCGACCTTTTCGAGGCTGCGCTTTTCCTGATCGTAAAGGTAGTAGGTTCCGGCATCGGTCGCCGACTGCGCGAAGACGACCAGCAGGCGCGCATTGTCATCGCCGGGTGACAACTCATTTACGGTATCCGGTAGCGCCTTGTCCATTGCTGCCTGAAGATCGGCAAGCGCCGGATCGAACCACTGCGTCTGCGGCTTTTCAGCACTGAACTTTACGCCGAGCAGGCGTCTGGTCCGGGGATGCTGGATCAGGCCGCCATTGATGTCCAGCCACGGGTGCGAAAACAGCTTTTCACCCAGCCGGCGCTGCGCAACGTCGTAGCGATAGAGCGCCACATAATCCTGACCGGCGCGCGACGATACGATCAGCCGGTCGTCATGATCGAATGCGACGGGACGCAGTCCCTGCGGGTCCGGTGACGGTTCACCGAGTGGTCGCCATTCACCTTCGGCATCATCGCGATACCAAAGAGTGAAAGTGCGGGCGTGGTCCGGCGATTCGCGCGGATCATGCCGCAGCGCCGCGCGCACGGCCCCTTTGCCGTCAATGGCCCAGGCAACCACGTCACCCGGATTGCGGAAAGTCAGCGTCCGGCTGCGGCCAGTGCGCGTGTTGAGGCGGACCACTTCTTCGGAGGCCCGACGATCGGACCGCCGGGCGACGATCAGGTCGCCGCTGCCATCGCGGGCGGCACCCAGGATGCGCGGAAACTGTCGCTCCAGATGAAGGTTGCGCGTATTCGCGGTGTCGACGTCGATGGCAAAGTAGCCGCGATAGACCTGCGCCAGGCCGTTTTCAAGCTGGTGGTCAACTGTCCGGAAAAATAGCCGGCTGTCGTCGAGCCAGAGCGGATCGGCGACGTCCACATAGTCAAGACTGGTCAGCACCCGTGAGCTGCGTTGCTCAAGGTCAAGCACCACCAGATTGTCGCGCCCCTTGACCGGCGCCAGCGCCGCCAGCTTCTTGCCGTCGGGCGACAACGCCATTTGTGAATAGCGCGCCAGCCGGAAAAAGTCGGCGACCGGAATTTCGGCCGCGCTCTTGTATTCCGGCGCGGCAGCGGCGACCAGCGGCAACAGGCTTAGCAGCCACAGACACCGCCCGAGAAAGGCGCGCAGTGCGGCGGCGCGGGTCCGCGAATGGGTATCGTGACAACCGGGAAGCCTCAGGGTCATGGGCGCGGGCGCTCGCAACGAGCCGGTGAAGTGAATACGGAATCCGAGTGTAGGGTGTTCGTCATGCCGATGTCATTGCGGTCGGCTCAAAGCTTGAAATCGCAGTACATCTTTTTGCTGAAATTCCTATTGCATTGGGCTTGGCGTCGAATATCGTTAAAAGTCGATTATTGGCGTTTTCATCGCCCAAGCCCTTTGTGTACGTCTTTTAGACGAAAAGCTGATGACCGTTTGTGCCTCCGCTTGTGGACTCGTGGACGTCCGTCGATGTCGCCGAATGTGCGGTCTTCACGTCTGTACCTACAGACACCCAACCTGCATAGGAGCAGACCATGTTCACTTCACGATTTTTCCGGCGCGCTGCCGCCGTCGCCGGTGCGTTGCTTGCCGCAACCTCCGCATCCGTCGCCAGCGCCGAATTGCTCTCCAGCTGCGGATTTTCCGCGGGCAACACGATCAACGGCGATGGCATCAGCCGCGGCTTCTATATCACCAACTACGCCGGTCAAAGCCTGCGCAGCATCAAGCTGCGGCACGCCGGCTCGGTGGCCGGCACCTACCAGATCACCGTCACCGCACGTGCCACCAGCTACGCCGGCACCGTGATCGGCGAGCCCTACACCGCCACCGTCGCGCTCGGCGCAGTCAACGGCACCGATGTCACCTATCAGCTCGGCGACATGCCGGTTGCCCCCGGCAGCACGGTGACCTTCAGCATGACGTCGACCGGCCCGGGCTCTGTCTTCTACGACGTCGGCGTCCCCGCAGCCTGCCCCAATGTCACCGAAACCGAAGGCACCACCTCGCCGCTCAGCTCCTTCCGCCGCGACCGCGTCGGCTACGAGGTGTACGGCCGCGCGGTAACGCAAACCTTCTACAACTGCGCGTTCGGCACCGGCGGCGACCTCTACGATCGCGGCATCTACATCACGAGCTACCCCGGCGAGACGCTGCGCAAAGTCAGCATCCGCTACGAAACCATCACCTCCGGCGCCCGCCAGGTTCGCCTGACGGCGCGACAAACCGGCTTCAACGGCAGCATCATCGGCACGCCACAGGTGAAGACACTCAACATGGTCGGCGGCTCGGCCAACGGCCAGGTCATCGACTGGGACTTCGGTGGCGCCTTTGTCAAACGTCTTGGCACCATCACCTTCACCCATGAAGTGCTGAGCGGCGACACCGGGCTCTACCACTCGCCGACGACCGGCGCCTGCGCCAATGTCGTCGAAACCGAGGGCACCACCGGCGTGCTCGACACCACCCGCGGCACCCGCGGCATCCGCGTGACCGGCGACCGTGAAGCCGGCTATCGCCAGGTCGTCGAATACTTCATCCCGGCGCTGAACCACTACTTCATCAGCGGCCGCCCGAACGAACAGGCGCTGCTCGACCAGTACCCGGCCGTCTATCAGCGCACCGGCGCCACCTTCCTCGGCTTCCCGTCGATCGACGCGCCGCAGGGTTCGGTCCCGGTCTGCCGCTTCTACCTGCCACCCGGACTCGGCGGCCCGAACTCGCACTTCTACGGCCAGCCCACGGACTGCACCGCCATCATCGCCACCGGCAATCCGGTGTTCCAGTTCGAAGGCTATGACTTCGCGCTGTACACGCCGAGCGGCAGCACCTGCCCGAGCTTCGCCCCGAACAAGGTCTACCGCTCGTTCAACAACCGCACCGCGTTCAACGATGGCAACCATCGCTACACCACAACGGTCGGCAACTACAACGCCATGACCGCACTCGGCTGGGCGGCAGAAGGCGCCGTGTTCTGCAGCGACATAACCGCGCCGTAGTCAGCGCCCGTCCACGGAAAAAGCCCGCCGCGTGCGGGCTTTTTTTGTCGCGGGATGTTGTCACCTGTAAATCCGGTCCAATTTTGGTGCGATTAACTTTTTCATGAAATGGCTTTTGCATAGGGCTTGGAGCGAGATATTGTCCAAAGTCGACTTCTAGCAATACCCTGCTGTAAGCCCTTATCAGCGCTTATTTCGATGAAAAGCCATTGACGGAAATGTCGGTTTTCATGACGTTGCATTAGCCTTCAACAGCCCACCGCTTCCGCGTTTCATCATGAACTTCCGCCGCCGCTCTCTCGCGTTCTCCCTCATCGCCACCGGCCTGATGTCGGCGTCGACCGGCGCCAACACGCTGCAGCCCTCACAGGAAGGCAGCGGCGAAGTGCTGATTTATCCGTATTACACCGT
>CAYMSY010000234.1:0-5247 GCA_964393195.1 uncultured Alcaligenaceae bacterium
ACTGACGAACGTATCGCAGGTCTGGATGCCGGCGCAGACGACTATCTTGGCAAACCGTTTGACCTGGCCGAAGTCGAAGCCCGGCTGCGAGCACTGGTGCGCCGGTCGCAGGGTGGCGCCGATCATGTGCGGGTCGGCCGGCTGCGACTCGAACGGGAAAGTTCACGTTTCTTTGTGGGCGATGAACCCTTCGACTTGCCTGCGCGCGAATTCGAGGTGCTGTGGGAGCTTGCCGCGTTGCCCGGTCGTGTCGTCAGCAAGCGAACGTTATCGAGCAAGCTTTCGGGTCTGGAAGAGGCACTTGGCGACAACGCGCTGGAAGCCTTCGTTTCCCGACTTCGTCGCAAACTGAACAACAGTGGCGCAACGATCCGTACGCTACGCGGACTCGGGTATCTCCTTGAGGAAGTATCGGATAGCAGTGAAAACTGAGGCGGACGCCACGACATCGGTTCTGCCGGCTGCTACGGCAACGCTACGTCAGCGCCTGCTGATGCACGTTTTCCTTCCGGTCCTGCTGGTCTGGCTTACGAGTACTGCCATCGTTATCCAGATCGCTTATGTGTTTACGCAACGCGCGTTTGATCGGGCGCTGAGCGATGATGCGTACGCGCTTTCAGCTCACATGCGGGTGCAGAATGGGCAGCCTTTTCTTGACCTGTCGACGCGTGAGCTCGACTCGTTACTGTTTGATCAGTCGGAAAAGGTGTACTTCACGGTGATGAATGCTGACGGCGAGACTATCGCGAGCAACGCCAACTGGCTCGGCGTTGCTGACAGTGAGCATTCCGAGAGTTTTGGCGCGTACTCCATGTCCGAGCGCTTTCATGAGGGCCGTGCTTTGAGGGCGGTCGATCTGCCACCGACCGCTGCGCGCCCGTGGCGCGTGCTGGTAGCACAAACCGTGTCATCGCGTACCGAGCTGCTGGAGCGTATGGTGCTGTATGCGGTCGTTCCCGAAATCGCGCTGTTCATATTGCTTGGGTGGTGGCTGCGGCATGCGATCGCCAGCGATCTGGCGCCGCTCGCACGACTGCGCGATGCGCTTCAGCGACGGGATGCGAACGACCTGTCACCGGTTGCCATCGAAGCGTCGTCCAGCGACGTCACCCAGCTGGCGGATGTGACCAATGCACTGTTCGCCAGAGTGGCGGCCGGCATTCAGGCGCACCGCGAATTCGCCGGAAACATTGCGCACGAACTCCGCAACCCGCTCGCCGGTATCCGTGCGCTAGCTGAGTACGGAGTGAGACACAGCGATCCTGCGGTCTGGCGCGAACAACTGCTCGCCATTCAGGAGCGGGAAGCGCACGCGAGCCATTTGATTGCACAGCTGCTTGCGCTTGCATTCGCGGATGAAGCCGAAGAAACCGTTGCACTGTCCGGCATTGACCTGCGGCCGATTGTCGAGTCCTGTCTCGCCGCCGCGATTGAGCGTACGGATACCCGGCACGTGGAGTTCAATGCGGAAGGCCTGGAAGAGCCAGTGAGAGTTTGGGGCAACGAGGGGCTGGTTGCCAGTGCGCTTGGCAACCTGCTGGACAATGCGCTGCGTTATGGGCAACCGCTACGCGGTGACAAGCCACGTATTACCGTGTCGTTACATGCCGCTGATGCTTCCGGAAAGGTGCGTTTAAGCGTTTGCGACAATGGCCCGGGACTTGATGCCGAGCTTGCCGATGCCCGCCGTCGCTGGAGAAGAGGCGCCGGCGTTGAGCAGGTGCGTGGCGGGACAGGGCTGGGGCTTGCGATCGTGACACGTTACGCGGAAATTCTTGACGCCGAACTGGATCTGCAAAATCAGCAGACCGGCGGCTTGCGTGCCTCGCTTGTTTTCCGGGCGGCTGACGATTCAACATTAAAAAAGGGAACGAAAACATGAACCAGCAGACGATCATTCAGTTTCGCAAAGGTGACCCTAAAACCACCCGCCTGGTGGTTCGGACCGACTCCCTTGAGGTCGCCGAAGGGGAAGTCCTGCTTGGCATCGACTCATTTGCGTTCACTGCCAACAACGTGACTTACGCGATGTTTGGCGATGCCATGCACTATTGGGATTTCTTTCCGACCGGCGAGGCCGACTGGGGTGTGATCCCGGTGTGGGGGTTCGCAACAGTGCTGGAGAGCGCAGTAGACGGTATTGCGGTTGGTGAACGCTTCTACGGCTATTTTCCGACGTCGACTCATGTGGTGTTGCAGCCGGAACAGGTCAAAGCCAGTGGTTTTGTCGATGCCGCAGATCATCGTGTGGCGCTGCCGCTCGTTTACAACCAGTATTCGCGTTGCAGTACCGATCCCGGTTATCACCCGAAGATGGAAGCGCAGCAGATGATCCTGCGGCCGCTGTTTTTCACCAGTTTTCTGATCGATGACTTTCTGGAAGACAACGGCTTCTTTGGTGCGCAGCGCGTCGTACTTTCAAGCGCATCCAGCAAGACGGCCTATGGCACCGCGTTCTGCCTGTCACAGCGCAAGGACGTGGAGGTTGTGGGGCTGACATCGACAGCGAATCTGGATTTTGTGCGCGGTCTTGGCTGCTACCGCGAAGTATTGACCTACGAGCAGGTGTCGAACCTCTCGACGCAGGTGCCGTCGGTGTACGTCGACTTTTCGGGCAACGTGGACTTGCGGCGGGCGATTCACATACATCTGGGTGACGCGCTGAAGTACAGCGCGTCGATTGGCGGTACTGACTGGGAACATCTGGGCAAGGTCGGCGATTTACCGGGGCCGCGACCGACGCTTTTCTTTGCGCCGTCGCAGATCAAGAAGCGCATCGCGGAATGGGGCGGCGCCGTGCTGCAGGGCAAGCTGGCGGCCGCGTGGAAGGATTTCATGGTGCCCGTAACGCGCCCCGATCAGCCGTGGCTGCGTGTTGCGAGCATTCGCGGCGTTGACGCCTCACGTGCGGCGATGCAGGAGGTCATCGCAGGCAATGCGACGCCGGACACCGGGCATGTGTTGTCGTTGCAAGCCTGACGCGGCTGCCCAGCCGCCTGCTACGCGCCCGGCGAAAGGTTGCCGTTACCGTTGCCATTGCCGTGAGCGCGGTGGCTGCGACGTGCGACAAACCAGACGATGGCGACGATGATGATCAGCGGCAGGGCCAATGCAACGCCTGCTGCACCCAGCGCCACAGCGGTAACGGTCAGTGCGAAAAGCGTGATCAGCACGCCAAGCAGGATGGCCATCGTCATCAATCCCCAGGCGAACAGACCGGCAAAGATGCCATCACTGAATACGCCGTTGAGGTGGGTAGAGTGGTCGCCCCACTGGATGCGCGCGTTGCCGGCTTCTGGCCAGAACTGTGCCGCGATCAGCAGGCCGAGAGCGATCAGCGCGGCAATCACGACCGTGCCAATCGCGACACGAAGGGTGATGCGGAGGGTGCTGCGAAGGGCGGTATTCATGGCGTGTTCCCGGTATTTGTCAGTGCTGGCAATTTTGCGAGGTGGCTGCCCGGGCGCCAAGACGCAGGCGACGGCCCGGTTGAATACGGGATGAACTGCGGGTAATGTGCGGTTTCTGCGGGGTTGGGCCTTGCGATGCCGGACAACGCAGCCATATCCACAGAATCTGCCAGCTTGTGGTTCGTTGTTTGCGGAACCAGACGCCTGCCGACGGTTCTTACCTGCTTGCCCCGCTTTCCGGACTACCAATGACGCACCTAGTTTCGCTCCGATACCGCCTCGCCGCGCTGGCCATCACCCTGCTACAGGCGGGAGCGGCGGCCGCCGACGGATCGGTTCCGGCCACTGCCGGTGGCGACGTGCGCGCTGCCGCCGCTCCGGCTGGTGCCGCGGTTTCGACGGCTGCCGAGACACCGCGTGTTGCCGACATGATGTGGACCGACACCGCGCGTCAGCGCGACGTTCCGGTACGGTTGTACTGGCCGGCTGACGCCGGTCCGGCCAAACCTGTGCCGCTCGTCGTGTTTTCGCATGGACTCGGCGGCTCGCGCGCCGGATATTCCTACCTCGGGCGGCATTGGGCGAGCCTTGGCTTCGCGAGCCTGCATGTGCAGCACGCCGGCAGCGACCGCGCGGTCTGGGGCGGCAACATCTTCAAGCTGGTGGGCAACCTGCAGACGGCGGCCAGCGAGGTTCAGGCGATTGATCGTGCGAAGGACGTGTCGTTTGCGATCACCTCCATCCTTACGTCGAAGGAATTTGGTGCGCAGATTGATCCCGCCGCCATTGCCGTTGCCGGGCATTCCTATGGCGCGAACACCGCGATGCTGGTCGGCGGTGCGACCGTCGAACGCAACGGCAAACCGATGTCGTTCCGCGATGACCGCGTGAAGGCGCTGATCCTGATCTCGGCGCCGCCCTTCATCGGCGAGGGCGACATGACGACCATTCTCGGTCCGATCAAGGTGCCGACGCTGCACGTGACCGGCACTGACGACATCATCCGCGTTCCGGGGCATTACTCCGACATGCACGACCGCATTGCCGTGTTCGACGCGCTGGCCGGGTCGAACAAGGTGCTGACGGTATTCAAGGGCGCCTCGCACAGCATCTTCACTGACCGCACCATGCCGTCCGGCCCCGAGCTCAACGCGACGGTCAAACGGGCGACGCGGGAATTGTCCGGTTTGTTCCTGAAAACGGTCCTGGCCGGGGCGTCTGCCGCGCCGCTTGACGCCTGGATGCAACAACAGGCGGCGCTGATCGAGCGTCATGCCGGTGGCGCGGCCAGCTTCGTTTCGGCCAAACACTGAGGCCAATTGACGCCGTGTGAGCTGCGGGTCAACGCGGTCGTTCGCCATCCGTTACATTGCGGTCCGGTACGGCCAGTTTGTCGCCACGGGGGTGATGACGGCTCAAAACAGGAATTCCTGGAGGGAAAAGCTCAATGAAACGCATCACCACTGCACTGCTCGTCGCTGCACTGCTCGCCGCGCCGACCTTCGCGCTTGACGACAAACAGGCGAAAAAAGATGTCGCCACCGCGACCAAAGCACCGGCAGCAACCGCCGCTGCGCCCGCAGCCGCGACGAAACCGGCACCTGCGCTGATGGACATCAATTCAGCAACAGCGAAGGAACTGGCCACGCTCGACGGCATCGGCGAGGCCCGCTCCGCCGCGATCGTCAAGGGCCGTCCCTACAAGGGCAAAGACGAACTGGTCGAGAAAAAAATCATCCCGCAGGACGTCTACGACAAGATCAAGGACAAGATCATTGCCAAGCAGGGCGCTGCCAAAGAAGCGCCCGCGAAGAAAGAGCCTGCCAAGAAGGCCTGA
>CAYMSY010000235.1:0-2656 GCA_964393195.1 uncultured Alcaligenaceae bacterium
GTCCCTCTGTCGTTTGCAAATCAATATGCGTGGACAATTTGCCACGACTGGTGTCAGCGATGGATTCGATATTTGGCAGCTGCGGCGAGTTCACGAGCATCACCTCCGCGCCATACGCAGCGAGCGCACGCCCACACACGGGGCCGGCGAGGATACGCGTGAGATCGAGTACGCGCATGGCGGTAAGCGGGCGGTCATCGTCATGCAACACAGGCAACACGCGCGGCGGCGCGTCGCCGATGCGCTCAAAACGCATGAGCGGCAGTGCGGCAACTGCCTGTCCTTGTGGATGCTGATCCCATTCGCCAAAGCTCCGAAATGCCGCAACTACAAGTTTCGCGTCTGCCGCAGCCTGTTCAAAATCAAACGCTTTCCACGACAGCATCGCACGCTCGGCGTCTGCCCGCTGGGCATTTTGTGGATCGAGTCCCAGTAGACGCAGCGCGCCGTCGCGATGATGGGCAAAGTTGGCGTGAATTCGCACCCAGCCGTCGGCACAGCGATAGAGACCGGAGAATTTGTCCCATTGCTCCGGGACCCGTCCATCGAGGCTGAACCAGCCGGAACATTCGAGCGCTGCGTGCTGCATGTCAACACTGACCTCCTGCCTCGCTTGCCCGCGCGCATGGCCGAGTTCACACGCGGCGAGTGCGGCAGCGGCGACAGTCGCCTGCGCGGCGGTGCCAACCGCGAATGATGATGGCAGTACCGGATCGTCGCCAGTCAAAACGGCATGCGACAGCGCGGCAGCGGGCATGTTGCCTGCCGCCCAAATGTCTTGCAGTGCTGCACGAGGACTCATCGGCCTGCCTCACTCTTTCTGCTTGGTTCCAAAACCCGGTTCGATCCTGATCAGCGCGGTAACCAGGAACCCCGGAATCGTCGCAATACACACCCAGATAAAAAAATTGGCATAGCCCAGTTGCGTCTGTAACCAGCCACTCGCCATTCCGGGCAGCATCATGCCGAGCGCCATGAAGCCGGTGCAGATGGCGTAGTGCGCGGTTTGATGTTCACCTTTCGCGGTCATGATCATGTAGAGCACGTAACCCGTGAAGCCAAATCCGTAGCCGAATTGCTCGGCGGCCACCAGCGTCGCAATCACGTTGATGTCGGTGGGCTGTGCGACCGCAAGATATACAAACGCCAGGTTCGGCACGTGAATGGCGAGTGCCATGATCCATAGCCAGCGCTTCATGCCGTCTCGCGAGATGAGATAGGCGCTCAGGATGCCACCGATAGAAAGGGCGATCATGCCAATGGTTCCGTACACCACGCCCACATTGGCGGTAGACAGTGCGAGTCCGCCTTTTTCGCGGGCGTCCAGCATGAATACCGGCGCAATCTTTACCAGTTGCGCTTCCGCGAAGCGATAAAGCAGCAGGAAAGCGAGGATGGTGACGATGTCTTTCTTCTGCAGGAACTTGGCAAAAATCAGGATGAACGTCTTGCCCACCTTGCCATCGGCGATGTTCGCCGTGTCGTTGGCGGGGCGCGGCAGCAATACGCTGTGATAAACGAACAGCGAAACAAACATCGCGCCAAGCAGGAAGAACACTATCGACCAGGCCAGTGTCAGGTTGCCCGTCGTCTCCGTGAACTTGCCTGCGAGAAAGACCAGTCCGCCCTGTCCGGTAATCATTGACAGCCGAAAGAACGTGCTGCGAATGCCGACATAGGCCGCTTGTTGATGCGGCTGCAAGCCCAGCATGTAGAAACCATCGGACGCGATATCGTGCGTCGCTGCACTGAACGCCAGCAGCCAGAAGATAACCAGCGTAATGCGGAAAAAGTTCTCCAGCGGCAGGGTCAGCGCGACCAGCGCGAAGCCACTGCCGATCAGCAATTCGAGCCATACGATCCACCATCGCTTGCTACGGAACATGTCGACAAACGGCGACCATAGCGGCTTGATCACAAACGGCAGATAAAGCCAGCTCGTGTAGAGCGCAATGTCGGTGTTCGACACCCCCATGTTTTTGTACAGGATCACTGACAGCGTCATCACCGTGACGTACGGAATGCCCTGGCCGAAATAAAGCGTGGGGATCCACCACCACACGCTGCGGGTGCGGTCAATGCTCGCCACTTGCGGCATGGAGGTGTCACTCATCGGGTTGCCTGACTCCGTTTCAACGACATCCGCGCGGTGATTCGCTGCGGCGGCCACTCCCGTTCCTGGTCAGGCCCAGAATCAACCTGCATGCGGGACAGCAGACCGTAATCTACGCGAAGTGAGCGGCGCGCCGCCTGATGATGGCCGATTCAGGGTCCGGTGGAGGCGCAACCGGCTGACGCGTGCCGCGGCTGAGCCTGACTATGCGAAGCTTGGCGCCCTGCTGCCGATACCCAGTCGTTCGGCCGACACGTATTCCTTGCGGTAAATCTCGAACGGCAGGGTGTCGGCGGCTTCGATTGCTTTCTGTTCGGCGATCGACTGGCGCGTCATTGCCTCGAATTGCGACTGCAAATCGGCAGAGAACGGCAATTCAAGCATCGTTTTTTGCGTTTGCACCGACTGCGCACGCACGAACTTGACGAAGGAGTTGTCGAAGTCTTTTGCCATCGACGCCAGTACACGTGCGGACGGCAGCGTATCGGGCTGTTGCAATGAGGCGCGTGCCGCCGCGACTGCGGCGCTGTAATGCGTGACGCC
>CAYMSY010000235.1:2756-5244 GCA_964393195.1 uncultured Alcaligenaceae bacterium
ACGTACTCGACGCCACGCTCACGCAGCGCGTGCAGCGGCCGCTCGCCCTGATGAATCACGCGCTTCGGACGAATGGTGCCGTAAAACTCGTTTTCGATTTGCAGCAGCGTGGTCGCAAGCTGGTTGTAATCACCGCCGGGATTCTTGATGCCGACCGCTTCATACGCCGGATACGGCCGTGTTAATGCGTCCTGCAGCGATGCGCCATAGCCCTCAAGGCTGTTGTAGCTCACGGCGAGCGAAGCCTGTGCGTCACTCTGGTATCCGAGCCGGCCCATGCGCAGCGACGTGCCGTACGGCATGTACATCGTCCCGCCGCTCAGGGTCTGCAATTCGTGTTTGCGTCCTTCAACGAAGGTGGAACATACGGCTGGCGATGCGCCAAACAGCGTCAGCAACAGGAAGGCATGACGACGGAAATTGCGGATCAGCGCAAAGTACTGATCACTGGTCACACCGGGCAGCGACCAGTTGTAATGAATGCCGGAGATGGTCTGCATGCGGCGACCATAGCGGTGCCCGAGTCCCATGCGATAGACGCTTTTGGCACGGCCCACATTCGACGAGCCATAGCGTCCGATCGGAATCGTCTCGTCGGTCGGAAGCCCACATGGCATCGACGAAACCCAAAGCATTTCATTGCCGGCGTCGCGCAGCGCACGGTAGGTGAACTGGTGAATCTGCGTCAGTTCGTCGAGACAGGCGTCAACGCCGGTGTGTGCGCCCGTGATCAGCTCGAGCTGCGACTCGCTGTAATCGGTCGTGATCTTCGGGTGCGTGAGCGCGGAGCCAAGCGCAATCGGATGCGGTGTCAGCGCGAGACCGCCCGTGGGCAGCGCGCGCAGGCTTTCCTTTTCAATGCCGCGGCGAATGCCCTTGAGTTGCGTAGGGGAAAGGGCGCCGAGGCGTTGCTGCAAGCTGCTCATGTCGAATTCTTTTTTGCCGTGAGGAAACGCGCGGGGCTGAAAGTTAGCACGCTGCTGCGGAGATATGGTGACGTCGTCAGCGAAACTCAACCGCAGAAAATTATTTCTTATGGCTTTATTCTGAAAGCCTCATCCAATAAGGGCTTAAAGCTGATTTAGCCTAAAAGTCGACTTTTAGCAATAACGCGCTTTAAGCCCATATTCTATGGGCATTCCAGCATCAAGCTGCATGCATTTTCAGCAGCGCAGCATGCGCCCCGTGCACGCAAAAAAACACGCAGGAAAAACACATGCACAACGCCGTTGCAGCGTGGCGTGACCTACTTCACGCGAACAAATCGCTGCGCGCGCTTGCCGGTATCCACTTCCGATGTGTAGACGCTGCCCTGCGAATCCACTGCAATGTTGTGCACCCAATGAAAATCGCCCGCCTGACGACCCGGCCTACCGAAACTGCCGATCACCTCGCCGGTTTCACGCACCGTAATGCGCACCTCGTTGTTGGTGCCGTCGGCGATCAGCAAATATTTCTGCGCCGGATCTTCCGACGGCACCAGATCCCATACCGAACCCGAGCCGCGCGTAGCCGGTTCAAACACGAACTGGCGCACAAATTCGCCGCTCTTCCTGAACACCTGCAAACGATTGTTCATGCGGTCGCACACGTAGACCAGATTGTCCTTCGTAATGCGCACGCAGTGCACCGGGTTCGCAAACTGCGGCGATTCCGGGTTGTAGTCGGCAATCTTGGCGTCGTCCGGTCGCTTGCCGTACGCCCCCCAATGCCGCTTGTAGGCGCCGGTTGACGCGTCAAATACGATCACGCGCTTGTTGCCGTAACCGTCGGCGACATAGAGTTCGTTCGCACCTGCATCCAGCTCCATGTGCGCCGGGCGGCCAAGCTGAACCTCCGAATTGCTGCCAAGACTCGCACCCGGTTTGCCAATCTGCATCAGGAACTTTCCGTCCGCCGTGAACTTGAGCAACATGTGATCGGTATTGGCATTGCCGCCGACCCACACGTTGCCTTTCGGATCCACGTAGATGCCGTGCTCATTGGCGGGCCAGTCGTAACCTTCGCCCTTGCCGCCCCATGAACGCAGCAGTTTTCCCGAGCGATCAAACTGCAGCACCGGTGGTGCGGCGCTGCAACACTTCGAGCGCTTCGGTGTGAGCGTGGAGCCGCGCTCGTCCTCGGTCAAGGTGAGCGGCCGGTGAATCATCCAGATGGTGTCGTCAGACGCAGTGGCGATGCCCGCAACCTGTCCGAGAATCCAGTTGTTGGGCAAGGGCTTCGGCCACGTTGCATCAACCGCGTACTGCGGCCCGCCGGTCGCAGCGGGCGCGCCTTCGACGCGCTGCGCACCGGCTGCGTCGTGCGCAAAAGAATGAGCAAGCGCAAGCGTATTGAACACGCCTGCAAGAAGAATCATCCGGATCGCGCGCATCATTCATCCTCCTTGTTCGGGATGGGTATTCGCCCTCCCTTTGGGTCGGTTTCAGGGGCGCAGTATGTCACCGAACCGGGTGGCCGTGTTGTGGCTTCGGGCCCCTGCCAGCCA
>CAYMSY010000236.1:0-5207 GCA_964393195.1 uncultured Alcaligenaceae bacterium
AGCTTCAAAAGCCAGATGAAAAAGGCCGACGCCAGCGGTGCCCGGTTCGCCCTGATCCTCGGCGACAACGAAGTCGCGGCCGGTACGGTGGTCGTGAAACCGCTACGAAATGCCAGCGGTGAGCCAATTCAGGGCGAACAGGCGATAATTACGGGTTCGGCCGTTGCGACGCATTTGCGGGCCTGACCGAATCTTTCCGACGATTTACCGACTTACCGAATCCAGATTTCCAACATGGCTGCATACGATCTAGACGAACAAGAGAAACTGGGCGACCTCAAAGCCTGGTGGACAACCTATGGCAACTACATCACGGCGGCAATCACCGTCGTGGCGTTGCTGATTGCCGCCAATCAGGGCTGGAAGTGGTGGACGGCAAAGCAGGCCAACGAGGCCAGCACGCTCTATTTCGCCCTGAGCGACGCCGTCGGCAAAAACGACACCGCCAAAGCCAAGGACGCCGTTGCCCAGCTCCTCGAAAAATTTCCGGGGACCGGTTATGCGCCGCGCGGCGCGCTGCTCTCGGCCAAGGCGGCGTTTGACGCAGGCGACCTGGCGACGGCAAAGACGCAACTCGAATGGGTGGTCGCCAACAGCAAGGAAGATGAACTCAAAAGCATCGCCCGTCTGCGTCTGGCCGCAGTTCTCGTCGACCAGAAACAATATGACGCCGCACTCGCAGCACTGGATGGCAAACACAGCGAACCGTTCGCCGGCCTGTTTCTCGACATGAAGGGTGACATCTTCACGCTGCAAGGCAAACCGGCTGACGCGAAGTCCGCCTACGAAGCCGCGCTGACCAAGCTTGACACCAAAGGGTCACAAAAACAGTACACACAACTGAAGCTTGACGCGGTCGCCGCCAGCGTGGGAGCCGCCAAGTGAGCACGCTACGCCTCTGGACGCAGCGCGCCGGCCTGTCAGCATTGACACTGTCTCTCGCCGCCTGCAGCTCGATTTCGTGGTTCAGCAGCGACAAGAAAGTCCTTCCCCTGCCTGCCGTATCCGGCACCGCCACCGTTTCTACGCCGTGGCAAAGTGCGCTTGGCAGCAAGCTCACCGGCAGCCTGGTTCCGGCGGTGGTTAACGGTCGTGTTTACGCAGCACATCCGTCTGGCGCAATCATCGTAGCCGACGAAAAAACGGGCGCAGTCATCAACCGCTTTCAGTTGCCCGCAGGAAAAGGCATCGTGTCTGGCGGCGTGGCCGCGTCGGCCGACCTGATCGTACTCGGCACCAACAAGGCGGACATCGTCGCACTCGACATGAATGGTGGCGTGCTCTGGAGCAGCAAGGCCAGCAGCGAAATTGTGGCTCCTGCCGCGATTTCCGAAGCAGCCGTAGTTGTGCTCGGTGGTGACGGCACGATCACCGCACTGGATCCGAAAACCGGCGCCCGCAAATGGTCAATCCTGCGCCAACTGCCTGCGCTGACTGTGCGCCCCAGTGCGGTTCCGACCTTCGCGCGCGGCGCCGTTTTTGTCGGCACGCCGCAAGGCAAGCTGATTGCGATCGACGCCAGCAATGGTGTGATCGGCTGGGAAGCCACGGTTGCCAACCCGAAAGGCACGTCCGAGCTTGAGCGTCTGGTCGACGTCGTCGGTCTGCCGGCCATTGACACCGACCGCGCGTGCGCTGCCGCCTATCAGGGTCGCGTCGCCTGCTTCGATCTGCTGCGTGGCAATCTGCTGTGGTCACGCGATATGAGTTCGCTGATCGGCCCTTTGCTGGACAACCGTTACGTCTACGCCACCGACGAAAAGGGTGTGGTCCAGGCATTCGACAAGACCACCGGCGGTACCGTGTGGAAACAGGATGTGCTGGCCGGCCGTCGCGCGACGGGAGCGGCGCTGATCGGTGATTTCTACGCCGTGCAGGACGCCGACGGGCTGCTGCACCTCGTAGATCGCAGCAGCGGCAGAATCGCCGGTCGCGGCCTCGGCGAAGCGTTTGCCTCCGACGCCAGTCTCGTCCCGTCGGGCGATGGTGCACTGGTACAAACCCGTAGCGGACAAGTCGTCGCCGTGAGCGCACGCTAGGGCTTCGGTCCTGCGCGTCGTTCGGGCAACCACCTTTTCTCATGCTTCCAACCATCGCACTGGTCGGCCGCCCGAACGTTGGCAAGAGCACACTGTTCAACCGGCTGACCAAGTCGCGCACCGCTCTCGTCGCTGACTTTCCGGGTCTCACACGTGACCGCCAGTACGGTCAGGGCCGCGTTGGTGAACGCAAGTTTGTCGTGATTGATACGGGCGGTTTCGAGCCTGTCGCGAAAGAAGGTATCCTCAAGGAGATGGCGCGACAGACGCTACAGGCGCTCGATGAAGCCGACATCGTGATTTTTCTGGTGGACGGCCGCGCCGGGGTGACACCACAGGACGCACGGATTGCTGACCTGCTGCGCAAGCGTGGTCGCACGGTTTATCTCGCAGTCAACAAGACCGAGGGCATGAACGACGCGCGCGCGACCGCCGAGTTCCACGAGCTGGGCATCGGCACACCGTATGCAATCTCGGCGACCCATGGCGATCGTGTGAACGCACTGATCGAAATGGCGCTCGAAGAAAAAGCACCATTGCCGCCAGAGCCGGAAGCGTCGGCCGTTGAAGAAGAACCTGCGCCACTCAATGCGCGTGGACAGGTTGAGATTGATGGCGAGCCCGATCTTGCCGTCGCGCCGGAGCCACCGGCACGCACCAAGATTGCCATCGTCGGCCATCCCAACGTCGGCAAAAGCACGCTGGTCAACGCGCTGCTCGGCGAAGAGCGCGTGATCGCCTTCGATCAGCCGGGTACCACGCGCGATTCGATTTACCTGGATTTCACCTACAAGAATCGCGATTACACGCTGATCGACACGGCCGGCGTACGCAAGCGCGGCAAGACAACCGACATGATCGAGAAATTCTCTGTCATCAAGACGTTGCAGGCGATTGAGGACGCCAATGTCGTGATCTTCATGGTCGACGCAACGCTTAGCGTGAGCGACCACGATGTTCAGCTCGCCTCCTTCATTCAGGATGCCGGGCGAGCGCTGGTGATTTGTCTCAACAAATGGGATGCCGCCAACGCCGAACAGCGGAAGACGCTCAACGAAGACTGCGAGCGCAAGCTTTATTTTGTCGATTACGCCGAAACGCTGACCATTTCGGCGAAAACGAAGCAGGGGCTTGACAAGGTCATGGCCGCCGCCGCGCGCGCGCATGCCGCAGCGTTCAAGAAACTGCCGACCCCCCGGTTGACGCGCGCGCTGCAGGACGCCATCGTCAAGCAGCAGCCGCCGCGCGCCGGCACCATCCGCCCGAAGATGCGCTATGCCCACCAGGGCGGCAGCAATCCGCCAGTCGTTGTCATTCACGGCACTTCACTCAACAAACTCTCCGACACCTACAAACGGTATCTGGAGCGTTTCTTCCACGACGCCTTTGAATTGAAAGGCACTCCGCTTCGCCTTGAGCTGCGTACGGGGCATAATCCGTATGCAGACGACGGGAAATCAGGCGGACGCAGGCGGTAATCGTTGCCGCGCGTGCCACTCTGGCGCAGAATGCTTGAACTTCGCGGCGTCACCACCATCTGAAGCTTTACCGCTGATGGTGGCGCGCAGTTACCAGGCAAGCATCATTCAACAAGAATTTCGGAGAATAAGAAGTGAGCAATAAAGGGCAATCCCTACAAGACCCGTTCCTGAACACGCTGCGCAAGGAGCACGTTCAAGTCTCTATCTACCTCGTCAACGGCATCAAGCTGCAGGGTCAGGTGGAATCTTTCGACCAGTACGTGGTTCTGTTGAAGAACACCGTCACCCAAATGGTCTACAAGCACGCGATTTCCACGATTGTTCCGGCTCGCGCCGTGAGCATTCCGCACGGAGATGAAGCGCCTGAATAGAGGATCGAAGATCCCGGCGGTACCTTATGTTTGAACGGCACGCCGGTAATGACCGCGCGGTTTTGGTGCAACTTGCCTTCGGTAAGGCGCCAATCGCGGATGACCTTGAAGAACTGCAATCGCTGGCTGCATCCGCAGGCGCGGACACGGCTGCTGTGGTTACCGGACGCCGTGAGCGTCCTGACCCGGCAATGTATGCGGGGAAGGGCAAGGTTGAGGAGATCGGGGCCGCGTGTGCAGAACAGGCCGCCGAACTGGTCATCTTCAATCACTCATTGTCCGGCGCCCAGGAACGCAACCTCGAAAAAGCACTGTCCTGCCGGGTCATCGACCGCCGCACCCTGATGCTCGACATCTTTGCGCAGCGCGCGCGCAGCGCCGAAGGCAAGCTTGCGGTTGAGCTCGCACAGCTGGAGCATCTGTCCACCCGGCTTGTGCGCGGCTGGTCGCATCTTGAGCGCCAGCGCGGCGGTGTCGGCATGCGCGGCCCCGGCGAAAAACAGCTCGAAATCGACCGCAGCCTGATTACGGTCCGTATTCGCGCGCTCAAGGATCGACTGTCGAAGGTGGATCGTCAGCGCAAAACGCAACGCCGCCAGCGTGAGCGCTCGCAGACGCGCTCCGTTGCCATCGTCGGCTATACCAACGCCGGCAAAAGCACCCTGTTCAACAAGCTGACGGCGGCGGGCACCTATGCCGCCAACCAGCTCTTCGCTACGCTCGACACAACGGTGCGCAAGCTCTATGTCGCCGACGCCCAACCGCTGGTCGTGTCAGACACCGTCGGCTTCGTACGGGCGCTTCCGCATGAGCTGGTCGATGCCTTCAAGGCCACACTGCTGGAAGCCGTTGAGGCGGATCTCTTGTTGCACGTGGTCGATGGTGCGAGCGATCAGCGCGACCAGCAGATTGAAGCCGTCAATCTGGTGCTGGAAGAAATTGGCGCCGCCGACATCCCGCAGTTGATTGTCGTCAACAAGTGCGATCTTCTGGGTCTCGGAACCGATGCCGGGCGTGTAGAACTTGATGATACCGGTCTGGCCCGTCGCGTATTTGTTTCCGCGAAGACGGGTGCGGGTATTCCTGAACTCCGCGCCGCCTTGCAAGCACGATTTCCGCGCCAAAATACTTATTCGAACGACATTACCGATCCCGGCGAACAGCATGATGCTGCAACCGCCTGATTTCTTGCACGAATGAAGACAACTATTGCCAATCCTTTCGCCGCACTGTGGGATCGCATCAAGCTCTCGCTGAATGATCCGCAGTGGGGCCGCAAACCCGGTGCCGACGGCGGTCCGGCGAAACCCGATAAC
>CAYMSY010000237.1:0-5202 GCA_964393195.1 uncultured Alcaligenaceae bacterium
TAGCGGCGGTACGTTGGTGTACAGCCGCTCGATGTTCGACACCCCGCCGCCGAGCACGATGACATCCGGGTCGAGCACGTTGATGATCGTTGCCAGCGATCGCGCCAGACGATCCTCGACACGCCGCAGATAGGCTTCAGCCGCTGCGTCGCCCGCAGCTGCCAGCTTCACGATGTCGACTGCCGCCGTTTTTCCGTCCTGAAAATTGGCGCCGATGCCCGGTCCCGACAGCCACGTCTCGATGCAGCCGGGCTTGCCGCAATAGCAGCGATGCCCCGGCCGCTCATCGTCTTCCGGCCACGGCAGCGGGTTGTGCCCCCATTCGCCGGCGATGGCATGCAGTCCGTTGACAACCTGCCCGTTGAGTACGACGCCGCCGCCAACGCCGGTGCCGAGGATCACGCCAAACACGCTCGTCGCCCCCTTGCCGGCACCGTCCACGGCCTCGGACAGTGCGAAACAGTTGGCGTCGTTGGCGATGCGCACCTCACGATTGAGCCGCGCCTCCAGCGCCTGTTTCACCGGCTGACCATTGAGCACAACGGTGTTTGAACCACGCAGCAAGCCGGTTCTGGGTGACAGCGAACCGGGCGAACCGACGCCCACGGTTGCCGAAATGCCCAGCGCTGCCTCGCAGCGTTGCACGAGGCCGGCGATAGCCTCATAAATCGAGTCCGCAGCCTGCTTCGGCGTCGGTATCCGCTCGCGCCAGACGACACTACCGTCAGCGGCCAGCGCCACCGCCTCAATCTTGGTGCCGCCGAGATCGACACCGATGCGTACGTCGCCAGTTTTCATGCGGCAATGCTAGCCGACGGTGATTGACACGCGGAAGAGGCTACCGCACCGCGCCCAAACCTGGCGACGCCGGTTGGTTAAGCCGCGACCCTGGCGCCGGTTGGCAGCGGGCAGACGGCGCCGGTACCCGCGAGGCCGCAATAGCCGGCGGGGTTCTTTGCCAGATATTGCTGGTGGTACTCCTCGGCATAGAAAAACACGGGCGTATCGTCACCCGGCTTGCCGCCGCGAATTTCGGTCGTAATGGGGCCGAAGCCGCGCGCCGTCAGAGCTGCCTGAAACTGCGCACGCGACGCCTCAGCGGCCGCTCGCTGTTCTGGCGTGTAGCAATAAATCGCCGAGCGGTACTGGCTACCCATGTCATTGCCCTGGCGCATGCCCTGCGTCGGGTCATGCGCTTCCCAAAACACTTTCAATAGCTGCTCATAGCTGATTTTGGCCGGGTCATGGACGACCAGCACCATCTCGGTATGGCCAGTCTGTCCGGTGCAGGTCTCCTGATAAGTCGGGTTCGGCGTGTAACCGCCGGCGTAGCCAACCGCAGTGGAATAAACGCCCGGTTGCTCCCAGAATTCACGTTCAGCACCCCAGAAACAACCCATCGCAAATTGCGCAAGCTGCATTCCCTCGGGGAACGGCGCGACGATATCGTTGCCGTTGGCAAAGTGCCTGCGCGGCACAGGCATTGCCTGCGTGCGGCCCGGAAGTGCGTCGGCGGCACTGACCATTGCGGTTGATTTTCCGAAGAATCCCATGATGTTGCTCCACAGCGAAGTCATTGTGTAATGCCGTTAGTGCGCGACTGACACCCGAGCTTACAATCTTTGCAACAAACATTCACCGATTCACGAGGAGCACACAGCATGGACAAGCGCGCTGCCGTTATCGCGGGCCTTCTGGCGGCGGTAATCAGTCTGCTGCTGGGGATGGGTGCACTGCACTTCCTGCATGACAACGCAATCGGGCTGCCGCGACTGCTGGCGACCATCGTTCTCGGCCGCGGTGCGCTTGATCCCGAGGTGACCCCATTTGCCACCGCGCTTGGCGTCGGGGTCGCCGTGCATCTGGTGCTTGGGCTGGTCTTTGCCTTTGTGATTTCGTTCACATTGCATCGTTGGGGCTTCTGGGTGGGCTTGATCGGCGGCGGGTTGTTCGGCCTCGCGCTGTACGCAATCAACACCTACACGATGAGCCGCTTTTTCCCGGAGTTCTATTACTACCGAAGCTGGTTTATGGTGGCGTTGCACGTGATTTTCGGCGCGCTTTGCGGTGGCATTTACGAGTCGCTGGAACGGGATCGCCGTTCGATCTACCGTCGCTAGAAGAGGAGGGCTGCACGATGAACAAAATGCAACTCATCATCGCCGTGCTGGTTGGCCTGTTTTCGCTGTTTTCATATTTCGGATCGTCGTCAGTCAATCCGATAACCGGAGAAAAACAGCACATCGCCGGCATGACCCAGAAAGACGAAGTCGCGATGGGCCTGCAGTCGGCACCGCAGATGGCACAGCAAATGGGCGGACTGTCTCAGGATGCACGGGCGCGGCAGCTGGTGTCGCAGGTTGGCGCCAAAGTGGTGGCGCAATCGGTGGCGGCGAAGTCGGGGTATCCGTTCAAGTTTCACACGCTGGCCGACACCCGTACGGTCAACGCATTCGCACTGCCGGGCGGTCAGGTGTTCATTACGATGGCCTTGCTGTCACGGCTTGAAACCGAGGGGCAGCTTGCGGGCGTATTGGGACACGAGGTTGGTCACGTGCTGGCGCGCCACAGTGCAGAACATATCGCCAAGGATCAGCTCACGCAGGGACTCACCGGCGCTTTTGCGATGGGCTCGGGCTCGGCAAACGCGGCGCAGATCGCGCGTGTTGTCGGACAGATGCAAATGCTCAAGTACGGTCGTGACGACGAACTGGAGGCCGATGCGCTGGGGCTGCGGCTGATGGCCGAGGCACGATACGATCCGCGCGCGATGATTCGCGTCATGCAAATCCTTGAGCGTGCAAGCGGCGGTTCACGTGCCCCGGAATTTCAGAGTTCGCACCCAAGCCCGCCGCATCGCATTGAAGAAATCAACGCGAAACTGGCCAAGGCGTTTCCCAATGGCATTCCTCCGGGGCTGACGCCCTGATGGCGCGGCCCGGCTAGGCATTCATGCACTTTCTGCGTGACCTGCCGCTCGCGGGCTTCAACACGTTTGGTGTCAGCGCCAATGCCAGGTGGTTCGCCAACGTGTCCAGTGAGGTGGCACTCATGGATTGGTGTGCTGCACATGGGCGCGAGACCCCGCCTTTTCTGATCGGCGGTGGCAGCAACCTCCTGCTGACGCAGGACATTGACGCTCCGGTGCTGCAAATCGCGGCGCGCGGCGCGCGCATCGTGTGGGACGAGGGCAGCACGGTGCTGGTCGAAGCGATGGCCGGCGAGCCCTGGCATCCTTTTGTTCAGTGGACCTTGGCGCAGGGCTTGAGCGGACTGGAAAACCTCTCGCTCATCCCGGGCTACGTCGGCGCTGCCCCCGTGCAGAACATCGGAGCTTACGGCGTGGAGCTTGCCGATGTCTGCGACAGTGTGACGACGGTCGATACGCTGACCGGCCAGCCGCGCGACTTTCGCAAATCCGAGTGTGGATTCGGCTATCGCGACAGCATCTTCAAACATGGTGAAAACGGCGTCCGTGATCGCTACGCCATCATGCGTGTCCGGTTCCATCTGTCACGCAAATTCACACCACACCTCGATTACGGCGACATCAACGTCGAATTGCAGCAGGCCAGTGTCAAAAATCCCACGGCACTCGACGTGGCCCGCGCAGTAATCGCGATTCGTTCGCGCCGACTGCCGGACCCGGTGGTGATTGGTAATGCCGGCAGCTTCTTCAAGAACCCCATTGTTGCCACCGACATTGCTGCCGCGCTCAAGCTGCGGTTCCCGGACATGCCGCAGTATCCAGCGGGCGAGTCAATGATCAAGATAGCCGCCGGGTGGCTCATCGAACGGGCAGGCTGGAAAGGCCGCCGCATGGGGGCCGCAGGCGTGCACGAGCACCATGCGCTGGTCCTCGTGAATTGTGGCGGCGCTACGGGCGCCCAGATCTGGTCGCTCGCGCGAGCCATACAGACTGATGTGCAGGAGAAGTACGGCATCATGCTGGAGCCCGAACCACGGATTGTCTAGGGCGGGCAGCACCGGGTTACGGTTTTCGCCGTGCTCTGTCCGCTGGCAGCCACAGTTCGTCGCATTAACGGTAATGCTGCTTGTTGCAGGCGGCCCGACCCGGAATAATGCATGTTTTCAGGCTTTGAGATTGATATCCATGAAATTGCTGTTCAGGCAGTGGGCATGCTTTGCTGCTACCTCTGCTCTCGTATCGCTATCCGTTCTGGCGCAGACCGCCGCGACTCCCGCCGGTACGTCGTCCGAGTTCATCACGCCGAACGCCAATCTGCACATTGAGGGCATTCCGCCGATCCCGAAGTCGCTGGCCGACAGTGTTGCCAAATACACTGATTTCCGGGGCCATCGTTTCGTCGCATGGCACCCGAAGAAGACCGAGATGATCGTTTCCCATCGTGCGGCGGGATCCAGTACCAATCAGCTCTTCTGGCTCAAGGCACCGATGGGTGTGCCCACGGCAATTACACAGCATCCTGATCCTATCAATGGCGCGACCATTGAACCGACGGAGGGTAAATACATCGTCTTCGAAGCCAGCAAGGGCGGCTCCGAAGCGTTTCAGGTATTCCGCCAGGATGCTGATGGGCAGCCGGCCGTACAGATCAGCGATTCGAACTTTCGTCACAGCCGTGGAGCCTGGCGCCGTGTCAACGGCAAGGTAACCGGTGAATTGCTGATCGCCTCGGTCCCGCTGGATCGCAATCTGTCCGCCGAGCAACGCAAGACTATCTCGACCACCTACCGTCTGGTGAATCCGCTGCAGCCGGAAAAAGCACGCGTCATCGCAGAACTTCCGGGTACCGGCTGGTTCGGCGGCAGTTTCAATGCGGCGGGGAATCTGCTGATGCTGACCCTTTACGTATCGGCCAATGAAAGCGAGGTGTGGCTCCACAACATCGACACCGGCAAACGGGAGCGTGTGCTGCCGCAGGACGACAAGTCCCGCGCGACCTACTTCGCCGGACGGTTCAGTCGCGATGGCAAGGGCATCTTCGTCGCCAGCAATCGTGACGGTGAATTCCGCGAATTGATGTATTACGACTTGCAGGCGAAGACGCTCAAGTCGCTGACCAGCGGCTTGCCGCACGACGTCTCCGGTGCGTCTGAAGACGACAGCGAGGATGATGATGGTTCAAGAGTGATCTACACACGACTGAATGTACGTGGCAAAAATGAACTGCGTGCCTACGACAGCAAGACGTTCAAGGAAATTCCGGTCAAGGGCGT
>CAYMSY010000238.1:0-5191 GCA_964393195.1 uncultured Alcaligenaceae bacterium
GTCGTCACGCTTGCCAGGACCCACGGCCAGCACTTCGCCCTGGTCGGGCTTCTCGGTGGCGGTGTCGGGGATCACGATGCCGGAGGCGGTCTTGCGCTCTTCCTCGAGGCGTTTAACGATCACGCGATCGTGCAGGGGGCGAAGTTTCATGAACAGTTCTCCTTGAACTTTTCTGGTTTGAAGACGGAGGTTCCCGCGGATCGACGAGCGACCGGCGGGTCGGCCATGACTGCCAAAATAGGCTTTCGGGCCGTAGCGAGTGCTAACTGCGGGAATTTCCGATTGTTAGCACTCGTCCCTAATGAGTGCTAATTATAGGTCTCGCCCCGAAGGTTTCAACTACATGAGCACTGAAAAACTTAACAGCTTTTTTATAGAAGTAAGTCTGCTAAGGGCATAGAGAGACAAATGGTCATTTATCGACTTATGTCAAAAATGTGCCCTAAGCCCTTATCAGATAACAATTTTGAGAAAAAGCTATTAACAAACATCAAGGCGAAAAAACGCAAATCCGGCGGCGGCCGGTGCCACGTGCTACAAACGCTGCTGCCGTAAACCGTGAAAGTCAGCGCCCGTGCAGCTCCCGTCCTTCAAGATGTCCGACAAGTCGTTGTTTGCGGTCTTGCTGCGCTCGCCGTGGTGGATCAGTTTCGCCGTGGCCGCTGCGGTCGGTGCCGCTGCCTACAACCTGTTTCCGGCGAAATACGCCAATGTCGGCGCGGTATCGGGCCTGCCGTTCGCTGTGATCGGCGTGATGGCGCTGTGGCGGCAGTGGGGCAAGCCGAGCGCGGCCAGCATCGACGCGTCGCTTGAGGCACTCGCCGCGATGTCAGGCCGGGAATTCAGCAACGCTCTGGAGGCCGCCTACGCGAGGGATGGCTACACGGTTACACGGCTCAGCGGCAACGGCGCCGATTTTTCAATTGCCAAAGGCGGCCGCACTGCGCTGGTCCACAGCAAGCGCTGGAAGGCCGCGACGCACGGCGTCGAGCCAATGCGCGAACTGGCTGCCGCGATGGAAAAACAGGACGCCGGTCAGGGCATTTATGTCGCAGTCAACGCGCTGAGCGAACCGGCGCGGCAATTTGCATCCAAGAACAGCATTCGCGTGCTGCAAGGCACGGAACTGGCGCTGCTCATGAAAACTGCGGCGGTTTCGACGAAAAAGCCCGCCTGAGCGGGCTGCGTCTTGACGCCGTGGCGTTGTGGACCGGAAGGCGACCTGGCTAGCGCCGATGGCCGTGATGCCATACGCGGCCACGACCGCCGTAGTAACCACCCACAAATCCCAGGCTGACGGCGGGCCCCCAATAAGCGGGCGAGTCGTAATAGGTCACATAGCCCGGATAGGCATAGGTGACCTGCACCGGCGCCGGGTACGGCCGGTTGAATGCTGACAGGTCATCAACCGGCAGTCCGGGGTCATCGCTCACCATTGCGGGTTCGGCGGGCGCGACGGCCAACGGCGCGGGCGCTGCTCTCGGCGCCGGAGCAGGCACCGTCGCGACCTCGCTGCCGCTGACTTGCAGGCGCAGCGTCGGTCCCGGATCCTGCGGCAATTGCACCGTATAACGCTTGCCGCCGCGTTCATAGACCACGTTGAAACCGACCACACGGTCTTCATAAATCGTCTGCGTGCTGCATTGCGGCGGCACGCCGGGCGTCGCGTACGTGGCGCACGCCTGACGCGGCACGCCCACCTGTTGCGTGATGGCGGTCCGTGAAATCACGCGAGCGACGTCATCGGCCGCAACGGCGGTGCCCGCCGCGACAGCCAGCAGCGCCGCGAAAATCAGCTTTGGGGGGCAATAGCTCATGTGAAACTCCTGAAAATTCGGTTCTCTGACAGCAGACGAAGACGCGGTGTTCCAAGCGACACAAAGCTTACGCCTTTTTTCACAGGATTACAGCCCTAGACGAGTTGCGCCGTCCTGGCGGCCGCAAACAGGCTTTGCGCGAATTGCTCGTAACCCTGCGCATTGGCGTGAATCTGGTCCGAACGTAGTGCCGGATTGCTGAGCACGGCCGACCAGCCTTTCGCGTGCAGCGGCAGCTTGAGCGCCTGGGCGATTTCCTCGTACATCGCGTGGTCGGCGAGCGTTCCGGTAATCGCCGCCGTCGCGCTCAGCGCGGGGACGGCAACCAGCAGCGTCTGGGCTCCGCTCGCCAGCGACCGTTCGCAGATTTGCCGGATATTGGCGCGAGTTTCACCCTCCGGCAGCCGCCGCAGGAAGTCATTGCCACCAATGCTCACCAATACCAGCGAGGGTGAGTGTTCCTGCAGCAGTGCGGGCAGCCGCGAGAGCGCCTGCGCCGACGTATCGCCGGGCACACCGGCATTGACCACGTTCCAGCCCGTGAGTCTGGCAAGCACGACCGGGTAGCTCGTTTCCGGGGACGCACCGGTACCGAACGTGATGGAGTCGCCCAACGCGAGCACGGTGGCGCCGGCTGCGATCTTGCGGCCGGTGACCGCCTTCTTGCCACAACCAGCGGCGAGAGCGACAACGGTCGTCGCGCATGACGCGAGCAGAAAACGACGGCGGGAGACAAGTACGTTCATCAAAACGATTGTGCCGCGATTTGCCGCGAACCGATGATCCTAGGGCTGCAATACTACCCGGCCCACCACACGGCCTTTGGTCAGATCGTCCAGGGCCTGATTGACCGTAGCGAGGGGGCGAATGTCGAGCGGAATTTCCGGCAGTGTTTCGCGTTGCGCCAGCGCGACCAGTTCGCGCAGATCGTTCAGGCCGCCAACGTACGAACCGCTGATGGTGATCGACTTCAGCGCAAACATTGGCAGCGGCATCTTGAATTCCCCACCGAACAGTCCGACGATCACCACGTGCCCTGTGCGCCGTACGAGATTTACCGCAAGCGATGAGCTCGTCTCGGACCCTACAAAATCGATCGCCGCCGCGATGTTGCCGGCGCACGCCTTGCTGATGGTCTTCAGTGCATCAGCCGGCGCCGGGTCAAACGCCAGCGCGGCACCGTGAGCCAACGCCGCCTCACGCTTTGCCGGATCCGGATCAATCGCCACGATCTTCGCGCTCGACGTCGCCGAGAGCAGCGCCACGCCGGTCATGCCGACGCCACCACAACCAATCACGGCGACCCAGTCGTTTGCCGTGGCCGCCGGCACTTTCCGGATTGCACCGAGCGCGGTGATGCCGGCACAGGCAAAGGTCGCCGCGCGAGCCGGCGCCAGTGAACCAATCGGTACCAGATACCGCTCATGCGAAACCCGCACCGCATCGGCATATCCGCCCGGCACCTGAATTCCCAGATTGCGCGCGGCCTTTACGCACAAATGCTCATCCCCGGTCTGGCAGACGGCACATTCGCCGCAGCCCAGCCACGGATACACCACGACCTGCTCACCCAGCGCAACACCGGTTACTTCAGCCCCGATCTCCACCACTTCACCGACGATTTCATGGCCCATCGTTACCGGCAACTTGACGCCGGAACGCTCCAGCGACGAGAGCTTGCCGCCGCCCATGTCGAAGCCGCCTTCGCGAATATGAACGTCGGAGTGGCACATTCCGCAGTGCGTCACCCGTACCGTTACTTCGTGCCCGACCACGGGTAGCAAATCGTCGTCCCGCGCTTCCAGTGCACCGCCCCACAGATTGAACGCCCAGCGGTGCGCACAGTGGTACTTCATGCCGTACTCCTTTTTCTATTCCATTGGGATTGCACGGATTCTGTCGCGCCGGATTTGAGTGAGCGCTCTTTTTTGCTGCTGGCGATTTGCCTGATGGCCGGCAAGGTACCATTGAACGATGAATTCGATCAAGAAAACGCACCTCTTCATTCTCACCGGCGCATCCCGCGGCATGGGGCTCGCCATGGCTCAGCAGCTGCTGCAACCGGCGCACACCCTGCTTTGCATTTCACGCAACACGAACCCTTCACTGACCGAACTCGTCGATACGATTGATGACGCGACCCTCGCGCAGTGGGCGCTTGATCTCAACGATGGTGCCGCTGCCAGTGCCCGGCTGGCAAAGTGGCTGCGGCTGTTTCTCGGCGATGAATTTGCCAGTGCCACGCTGATCAATAACGCCGCCATCGTGCCGAAAGTTGCGCCGCTGTCGGACGTGAGCGCGAGCGACATTGCGACGGTGTTGCGTGTGGGGCTCGAAGCACCGATGCAATTGACCGCCGCCTTCCTGAGTGCGACGGCACACTGGAGCGGGGCCCGCAAAGTGCTCAATATTTCTTCCGGCAACGGCCGTCGGGCCATGGCTTCGCAAGCCACCTACAGTGCGGCGAAGGCCGGCATGGATCACTATTCGCGAGTTGTTGCGCTGGAAGAGGCGGCCAAAGCCAACGGCGCGAAAATCTGTTCGCTCGCACCGGGAATCATCGATACCGACATGCAGACGCAGTTGCGCAATGCCGATCCGAACGCCTTCCCGGACCACAAGGTATTTATCGAATACAAGAATTCGGGGCAATTGCTTTCGCCTGAAGCAGCTGCCAAGCGCATCCTCGGCTATCTGGCGCGCCCGGATTTTGGCAATAATCCGGTCGCCGATGTGCGCGATTGACGCCATCCCCGGTTTCTGTCGGCCAACGAATTGATCAACGCAGCGTAACCTTTCCGCATGAAATCAATCTTCTTTTCGCTATTGCTCGCAAACCTGCTGTGCGGCACCGTGTTTGCTGCGCAACCCGTTGCGCCATCGTCGCGTCTGATCGCCAAGGCCGACCCCTGGGTCATCTCGAAGCTCGCCGATGGCGGAAGCAGCCAGTTTCTTGTGGTGTTGCCGGAGCAGGCAGACCTGTCAGGCGCGGAAGCGATGATCGACAAGACGCAACGCGGGACCTGGGTGTTCGAGACGCTCCGCAATCACGCCGAACGCACGCAGGCGGCATTGCGCAACACGCTGTCATCGCGTGGCATTGAGCATCGCGCATTCTGGGTTGCCAACATGGTGCTGGTCCGGGGTGACGCCGCGCTCGCGGAGGAACTGGCAGCACGGACCGATGTGGCCCGGCTGGCGGCGAATCCGACGGTGCGCATGCCGGCACCGCCACAAGAAGAATCCGCAGCAGGTGTGACTCCGCAGCAGATCAACGCGCCGACGGCAATCGAATGGGGACTCACCAAAATCCGCGCACCCGAGATGTGGAACGCCGGTTTCACCGGACAGAGCATCGTCGTTGCGGGTGCGGA
>CAYMSY010000239.1:0-5182 GCA_964393195.1 uncultured Alcaligenaceae bacterium
ATGCGGGAATGGCGGAGCGTGAGATTACCGCAGTGGCTCGGCGCACGCGATAGTTGAGATAAAGTTACGGCTGTCGCGGGTGTAGTTCAATGGTAGAACGGAAGCTTCCCAAGCTTCATACGGTGAGCGGGGGTTTCGAGCCGCATGCGGCGAGCCCGCGAACGCCCGCCGCCATGCAGGGCGGCGCGGCTCCGGTTCGACTCAAATCGAACCCGGCGGTTGCGATACAGTTACGCCATGCGGGTGTAGTTCAATGGTAGAACGGAAGCTTCCCAAGCTTCATACGAGGGTTCGATTCCCTTCACCCGCTCCAGCGATTTCCTCGCTGCCGGCCCGGCGCCGCCCCCTCCTCCTGCCAAGCTACGCGCAATCGCTCCAATCGCATGCTGAATCCGTCAATTTCGCGCAATCAGCCTTGTCCCTGTGGCAGCGGACGACGCTACAAGCAGTGTTGCGGTGCGCCCGGTGCATCGACCACCACGTCGACACCAGCGGCGTCTGGCGCCAACGCGCCCGTCACAGGCGAGGATGCGTTTGCGCGAGCACTCGCGTTGCATCAAGCCGGACAGATCGACGAAGCGGAACGTGTTTACGGCGCAATTCTCGATGCCGAACCCAACAACGCGAGCGTATTGCATTACCTCGGCGTCGCACGTTATCAGCGCGGCGACCACGAGACGGCAGCGCGCCATATCCGCAAGGCGCTGGACCTCAACAACCATGAGCCGATGGCGCACAGCAATCTCGGACTGGTTTGCATGGCGCTGCGCCGGCTCGATGAGGCGCTGCTTTGTTTTGACGAAGCGCTGGCGCAGGATCCTGATAACGCACTGGCGTACAACAATCGCGGGCTCGTTCAGCATGATTTGCGTCACTTTGACCAGGCCGCTGCCGATTTCACGCGCGCCACAAGCCTGCGCGCCGATTTTGTCGAGGCCTTTGCCAATCTCGGCAAGACACGGCTGGCGCAGAAGCACTACGCCGAGGCGCTGGCAGCGTGTGACACCGCCGTAGCCCTCGCGCCGGGCCTTGCCACTGCGCATGCCTTGCGCGGCAGCGTGTTGCGCGAGCTGCGGCGACAGGATGAAGCGCTCGAAAGCTGGGCACGGGCGCTGGCACTGCAACCGGACTTTGCCGAGGTGCACTTCAATTGCGGCGGCGCGCTGCATGAGCTGCGACGATATGAAGACGCCGCCACCTTTCAGGCGCGTGCCTTCGCGCTCAAGCCCGACATGCCGTATCTGCGCGGAGACTGGCTGCATGACCGCATGCAGTGTTGCGACTGGACCGATTTCGACGCGGACTGCGCTGCCCTGCTGAGCGCTGTCGATCGCGGCGATGCGGCGACGGGGCCGTTCGCGCTGCTGGCGGTTGCGTCCACGGCGGCGCAGCAGCAGCGCTGCGCGCGCGTGCTGGTCGCTGACAAATACCCGCCTGATGCGACGCCGTTGTGGCGTGGCGAACGCTATGCGCATGAGCGGATTCGCGTCGCCTACGTGTCGGCGGACTATCGTGATCACCCGACGACGCATCTGATCGCCGGTCTTATCGAACGCCACGACCGCGCCCGGTTTGAAGTGATCGGCATCTACATCGGACCGCCGGCCGTTGATGCGTGGCGGCAACGCATGGAGCGCAGTTTCGACCGCTTTTTTGATGTGGGCGCGCAAAGCGACGAACAGATCGCGCAGCTGCTTCGCGAGCTTGAAATTGACATCGCCGTCGATCTCATGGGCCACACGGGCTACGCGCGGACCGGCGTGTTCGCGCTGCGCCCGGCGCCGGTACAGGTAAATTACCTGGCATACCCCGGAACCATGGGTGCGCCCTACATTGATTATCTGATTGCTGACGCAACGCTGATCCCTGACGAGCACCGCGCGTTCTACGACGAAAAGATCGCCTTCGTGCCGCACTCGTACCAGATGAACGATGCCGGCAAGCGCATTGCGGATGCACCGATGCGTCGCGCAGATCATGGACTGCCGGAAAATGCGTTCGTTTTCTGCTGCTTCAATGGCAACTTCAAGATCACGCCCGACGTGTTCGACATCTGGATGCGCCTGCTCGACAAGCTTCCGGACAGTGTGCTCTGGCTGCTGGAGGGCTCACCTGCTGCGGCGCGCAACCTGCGGCGCGAGGCGCAGCGGCGTGGCATCGCGCCGGAGCGACTGCGGTTCGCGCCGAAACTGCCGCTGGCGGAACATCTGGCGCGGCATCGTTGTGCCGACCTCTTCCTCGACAGCTTTCACTACAACGCGCACACCACGGCGAGCGACGCGTTGTGGGCCGGGCTGCCGGTGCTGACTCGCCTCGGCGAGACCTTTGCCAGCCGCGTCGCGGCGAGCCTGCTCAATGCGGTGGGTCTGCCGGAGCTGATCACGCGTAACGCCGGCGACTACGAGGCGCTCGCGCTGGCGCTGGCGACCGAGCCCGCACGACTCGCCGCACTGCGCGACAAGCTTGCTGCCAACCGCCTGACACAGCCGCTGTTCGACACTGAACGCTCCACGCGTGATCTTGAATCGGCGTTCCACGCCATGCATTCGCGGCAGCAGGCCGGTTTGCCGCCCGACGATATCGTCGTTGCGGCTTGACGGCTGACGCTGCCGAGGCCAATCGGCGCCCCATTTGCACCCCGAAAAGTCGAATAACTTTTCCCGGAAATGACCTTTGCAAAGGGCTAAGAAGCTGTTTTCGCCAAATATCGACTTTATGTATTTTGTCGATCTTAGCCCTTATTGAATGGGCTTTTCACGAGAAAGTTGTAATCGCTACAAGCGGCGCTCAGGCTGCTCTGCGTCCCTTCTGGCTGACGAAATAGACGACCTTGCGCGCACGCTGCACGTCACCGAGCGGGCGATGCGCGGTCAGCGCCTGCCACGGGTCAAACACAGAGTCCTCGACCTGTTTGAGCAGTGCCTGTCCGTCGGCTGAAGCCGTGTCCTGCTGCGGCAAGGTCAGTGTCGCCACCGTCGTGTAGGGGCTCGGCCAGTTCACCGACGCGTCCTCAATGGGCGTGATCTCTTCGCTCACAAACGGCTGCAACTGCAGTGCCCATTGCAGCGACTGCCGGCCGAGGCGGGCGCCGAAGTCTGCGCCCCAATCCGCGTTGGCACCGGGTGTGGCCGCCCCATTGGATTCTGCGGGCAGCAGCCGAACGCGCACTGCGTACGGCCCGCACGCCATGGGCACTGCGCTGAAGACGGTTTCAGTCGCAAAGCCGCCGAATGGTCGTCCAATCGTCTTGACCATTTGCAGCAGGCGGGCAGGACCACCAAACAGTCCATAACGCTTGACCAGGAATTTGAGCAGCGCACCATTGCCGTTCGAAGCGGCCACCACGAAGTCGACAAACTCATCGCTCTTCGGAAACGCAAACTGCGACTGGTTGATCAGCGTGAAATCCTGACTCACGGCGGGACCATTGCCCAGCGCGGATTCGCCTTTCACGCCGAGCACACGCAGGGCAAAGCCACGAATGTCGGGCATCCTGTCTGGCGCCCGGTCCATGCCGCCATTGGACAGCCGCACCCATACGTCAAATGTTGCGGGTTTTGCGAACAGTCCGTGCCGCGCGAACTCGGGCAGGTCAGGCAACACCTCGAGCTTGCCTGCCGCAGCGGTCAATTGCTTGCGATGCAGTGCGCGTCCTTTGCCGTACTTCGCCGATTTGCGCGCCTGAATGGCGGCGAACTGCTCGCCATACGCGGCGTAACGGTCGGCTTCATCGGCTGCGACATCTTCCTTCCAGGCGGTACTCGGATGCATATCGGTGGTCATGGTGGCTCCGCCATATTCTGGAAAACGATTGGGCAAATGCTAAGGGAAGACGGGCTCGCGTTTTACAGCGAATACGGTCAATCGAGTCAAGACAGACAGGCTGCAATATGAATCTCGCCCAGCCATCGAACCCAGCCCAGCAGCGGCTCTGGAACGATAAATGCATGTTTGCTGCAGCGCACCATCCGGTGCACACATTTGAATCAGCGAACCGGCAAATCCAGGAGAGGGCCATGCTCAAGCGCACCGAAACTGCTTTTTCTCACGTCAAGCCCGGCGACACGCAGTTTGTGTCCGGCGGACTGCGCGACTTTTTCCTTTACCGTGACCTTGGCGTTGCCGAGGCCACTAACGGCAAGGTCATTGCGCACCTTGTCAAGGCGAACATGGCACCAGAAACGGGTACCGGCTGGCACCTTCATGAGGCGGATTTCCAGATCGTGATCATGACCAAGGGCTGGGCGCGGTTCATGTACGAGGACAAGGAAACGCTGGTCGAGGCCGGCGACGTGGTGCACCAGCGGCCGGGGATTGCGCACTACCTGTTCGACTATTCGCCGGATATGGAGTACCTGGAGATCGTGTCTCCCGCTGACTTCAAGAGCATCGACGTCGACCCGGTCTGCGAGATTCCGGAGTCGACGCCCTGGAAGTAAACGGCTGTCATCCCGGACTTGATCCGGGATCCAACTCACTACGGCCCACGCTTTGGCCGAAGTGATGTGGATTGCGGGTCAAGCCCGCAATGCCCTCCTGGATGGCGTTAAAACTCCGCGTCCAGTTCGTCAATTTCGTCCGGCTCTTTTTTTGCCGCCGCGACCCATTCCTTCATCGCCGGCAACTCCATCACCCGCTTGCAATAGGCCATGCTCGCCTTGTCCAGCGTCACGTCATAAGTGAGAAAGCGCGTCACCACCGGCGCGTACATCGCGTCCGCAATACACGGCTGCTTTCCAAAGAGAAAGGGCCCGCCGTAAGTGGCCAGGCACTCCTTCCAGATCGCCAGCACCCGGTCGATGTCGGCCTGGGCCCGGGACCAGACCTTGAAGTTGGGAAAGTGGGCCTTGATGTTCATCGGCAGCGCGCCGCGCAGCGCTGAAAAGCCCGAATGCATCTCGCCGCAGATGGCGCGGCAGTGCGCCCGGGCCTTGGCGTCGGCCGGCAGCAGGCCGGCCTTGGGCTTGATCTCGTGCAGGTACTCGCCGATGGCCAGCGTGTCCCAGACCTTCAGGCCCTGGTGCTGCAAGGAAGGCACCAGCATGGACGACGAGAGCAGCAGGATCTCTGCCTTCATCGCAGGATCGTCGGGCGGCACCACGTGTTCGGTGAAGTCCAGCTTGGCCAGTTTGGCCATCAGCCAACCACGCAGGGCCCAGGCGCCGTAGTTGCGGCTGCTGAT
>CAYMSY010000240.1:0-5174 GCA_964393195.1 uncultured Alcaligenaceae bacterium
GTCGTGCTTCTTCGCTTCGGCGAGCGACTTCTTCTCGGCATCGGCGATCACGCCCAGCGCCCATTCGCCGTAGTAGTTCGGGTAGTCCTGGTTGCCCTTGGTGCCCAGGCGCGCCGAGCTGGGCGGCTGGTCGAAGTAGTGCTTGCCCATCGCCTCGACGTTCTTGTCGGTGATGTAGTCGCCCGCCTTGATCTTGCCTTTGGTGTAGGCCTCGATCGACAGCAGTTCGGCCGGATAGGCCTTTGCGATATCGCCACCCTCGGCAATCGCCTGTGCCAGCGGCATGAGCACACCGGTCGACAGCACGCCCTTGGCGGCATCGGCCATGAACTTGCGCCGGCTGAAGCCTCGATCGTAGCGAGTGATACGCATCCGGACCCCCAGAAATAAGAAAGGCCAGCGGGGCCTGCCGGCTGGCCAGAAACATCCGGCTCAGGGTTGCCGGAGGGTCATGCTCTGTCAAGACGGGGCCGATGGGATGACCATCGGCCCCGTCCCTTACGCCGAATTACAGCGTGTAGGTGAAGCGAACGGCGACTTCGTCGGCGTAGTCGATGGCGCGCATGAGCGTCGCACGACCGCTACCCCACAGACCGGCATCCGTGTAGTTGTAGAACAGGTCGACCGACATCGAGTTACCCGGGCTCCAGCGAACGTTCGGCTGGGCGAGCAGGCCGCCTTCCGTATCCAGCAGGAAGGCCCACTCGAACACGAACTTGCGGTTCGGGGTCGGCTGGAAGCCGGCGAACACGACGTAGTCCGCGCTGCCGACGCCCTCGGACGGGCGGTACTCGGTGTTACGCATGTTGCCGCCGTAGCCACGCAGGCTCAGACCGACCAGATCGGAGTCCGTACGGTGCATGTACTGGACCACGAGGTAAGCCGCCGGATACGCCTCGGTGTAGCGGTACCACTTCTCGGCCACGGCCGTGAAGATGTACTCGTCCGACTTAATCGGGTTGCCCGACAGGTCAGGACGCGTGTACGCGCGTTCCGGGGTGTACTGGACTTCGAGGTTGAGGATGATCGAGTCGAGGAAGGAGCTCGGATCCGCCTGCGTTACGTAGGTACCGCCGACGCCGAACACTTCTTCGCGATAGTAATCGCGCTGCACGTTGCCGCGGATACTGCCGCCCGCACCCATGAAGAAGGTGTTGAGCAGGTGGCCGACCTGTTCGCGATCGAGGTCGCTGCTCGCGAACACGTCGCGCAGCGCCGGATACTCGTCGATAATGGTGTTGACCATGTCCACACCGTCAAGACGCACGCTCGCCGCCGTCGAGAACCATTCCTTGTCGCTGTATATGCCGCCCGGACCGATGGTGAGCGGAGAGTGCGAGAGCGCTTCGCCCACGCTGCCGTACAGACGGCAGGTCGAGGGGTTGTATGCCGCGCCGCAGTTCGGAACCTTGGCAACATAGGCCGTCTCGACGATCTGGCCGAGCAGGCCGCCGTAGAGACCCTTGTTGATGCCGCTCTCAGTCCAGTGGAACACGCCCAGCGGGTTATAGCGGCTGGCGGCCATGACGGACGCGCCCCAGGTGCCGAAGTCCGACTTCAGACGGATGCCGTAGTCGAGCTTGGTGTCGTAGTTGCCGGTGTAGTAGTTGTCGAGCGGACGGTAGAACTGGGTCGGCACGACGTTGAACGGCGTGTTCGGGTTGCCGACGATGTCCGGCTGGAACTTGCCGACGAAACCGTCAGCGATCGTCGAATCGAGGACCTGGGCCGTGCCGCGCAGCGCGATCTTGGAGACGCGCTCGTCTTCGAATTCTTCGATCGCGCGGTCGATCACGAGGTGACGACGCAGGTCGAGACCGTTGGCGATGTCGAGCGTGCGGAAGAAGATCGCCTGGCCCCAGGCAATCTGCTGGTTACCGAAGCGGAAGTCGAACGGACCCGTCTTGTAGTTCAGAACCAGGGTGGGGAGATCCACCATGTAGTTGCGGCCCGCGATTTCGAGCGGGTTCAGGTTCTTGCCGTTACGGCCCTTGGCTTCGTACAGATTGGCCTTGCCCGTATCGGCGTAGCGATCGCCGCCGCCGCTGGGGATACCACCACCCTGCAGGTCAGCCACGTCGTTGGCGTCGAACAGGTCATACATTTCCGGATCGTAGATGCCGCGCAGACGAGCGATGAAACGCAGGTCCTGCGACAGCTTCATATCCATTTCACCCGTGAAACGGATCGTGTTGTAGTTGAACTCCGTATCCTTTTCCGGGATGTAGTCCGAGCGCTTGACCGTGTCCGCAAAGCCCGGAATCGGAACGTTCCAATCCAGCGGCTGCGTAATATTCAGAGCCGGAAGGCCCAGCGTGCCCAGGACATTGTTCAGCAATCCTGTGCTAAGTGCCGGAGGAAGATATGCCTGACGCGGCACGTCCACATCCTGAAACGCCGCGTTGTTCTGGTTGTACGGGTTCTGGAAGCTCGTCGCGTGATACGACGCGTCCACACGCACAATGCCCGTGAAGTTGGTCTTGTCCCAGAGACTGGAAAAGAATCCACCACCGCCTGCAGCACCTTCGTCGTCCTGAGCATGGGCCGGCATCGCGCAGCACGCGAACGCGGCAAGCGCCGCCGTCACCATCGACTTCTTTGCAAACACTTTCATTAAGTTCTCCCTACCGCACTATTTATTCGATGAAGATTCTTAGGGAACGAGCCGAATGACACGGCCGCTGTGACCGACGCCGATGACTTCACCCGCCGCTGCCTGCTCACTGTGAGCCACTGCAGCGTACCAGTTGAGGTTCATGTCCAGACCCGTGATCGGGGCCCAGGTCTTGCCACCATCGCGGCTGCGTACACCCACGCGCTGGCCCACCACCACGATCTCGCCGTTGTCGAACGAATCCACGCCGAACAGGTTGCTCGGCGCCGGCGCCGGCATTTCCTGCCAGGTCAGACCGCTGTCCGTCGTATGGAGCATGAAACCCGCCTGCCCCACCGCATACCCCACGCCATCCTTGCGGATCGCCATGCTGAAGATCGTCGGCGACAGCGTACCATCGCTGGAATCCCGCTTGAACACGGCCTGCCACGTGGCACCACCGTCGACCGAGCGGTTGATCTGCCCGTACTCGCCCGCAATGATGATACTGTCGTCATCGGCGATGTGAACGACCCAGTTGGTCGGCTCGTCGCGAACCGTCGCCGCATCACCGGTGCCCGAATCGTAAATCTTCGCCCATTCCGGAGCCGCCGACGCCCAGGTTTCGCCGCCGTCGGTGGACTTCAGCAGCGTGCCGAACGCACCGGTAATGAACGCGATGCCATGAGCATTGATGTCGACCTGCAGCAGACGCTGCTGCGTGCCGCTCTCGACCTTCTTCCACGGACCGGTGCCATCACGCACCAGGACGAGCCCCATCTGGCCCACCGCGATCGTGCGCGTACCGTTGGTTGCCACATCGAGAAGCGCGAGATCGGTCGGCGCCTTGTCGCGCGACCAGGTCTTGCCAGCGTCGGCCGTCTGCATCAGCAGACCGTTTTCACCGACAGCCAGACCATTGCTCCCGCTGAAAACCAGAGAGAACAGACGATCGTGCGGAGTCGCGTGGATCAGCACCGTGTTACCGCTTGCAGCCGCCGCATCCGTCGAGTTGTTCGCCGTTGCGTATGCCGCGCCCGCCGCCGCCATGACGACACCGCACCATGCCAACGCCCTTAGTTTTCGATTCATGTCCCTACCCGTTTTACAAACGATCTTCTTATAGACACTGGGTCCGCCGCTCTCGCGGCGGACCCAGTGCTTGCGCTTTTTAGGCGCGACCCAGCGACTGCAGCGCCTGCTGCGTGCAATAGGTGTCGAACAGCCAATCCGGATCCGCCTGGAAGCGGGCCTGGACGCCGGCGGCACCCTTGCTGTGGTTGCAGAGCGACATACGACGGTTCTGGAAGTCGTAGATGTGCACGTACGTCCAGGACCAAGCCGGGCTCTTGCCGTCGGCGCCGACGATCAGGCGCTTGCCGTCCTTGCCACCGCCCTTGAACTGGCCGTGGGCCATTTCAAAGTTGGACCACAGCTTGCCCTGACGGTCGTAGCGGATGTTGCTGGCCGCCATGCCGTTGCGGGCATCGACGTAAGCCACGCGCTTGGACACCGGCGAACGCGGATAGCCCGTGGGTTCGCAGCTGGTGACGATGACTTCGGGGGCCAGGGAGAACGGCACGTCGAAGAACTTGGGGTTGTCCTTCTGACGCGGCGGTTCCCAGTTGTCATCGTGACGCGAGAAGTCGGACGACCAAGCGCCGAGCATCGGCTTGCGCTCGATGATCTTGTGGTTGCCCCAGGTGAGGTAGGGGTCACCAGCCGCCCACGGGTCGCTGAGGAACCAGACGGCGCCCGGAACGAGGGGCTCGAAGCGCTGGTTGGCGGGGAACTGACGAACGCGACGGAACTCGGGCAGGTAGCCATAGAGGTCCGGAATCTTGCGCATGTCGTAGTCCCAGACGCTGAGGAACGACGTGCCACGGACTTCCGCGTCAGCGGCGAAGTAAACGCTCTGACGGCGCAGTTCGTTTTCCAGGCCACGGAACGTCTTGCGGTCCGCACGGGCGGTGCTGTTCAGCTCGACCCACTGGAAATTGTAGTGGTATTCCTGCTTGCCGTTCGCGCCGTAATCCTTCTGCTCGATCACGTAGCAGGCGTTGTCAGCGCGGCCGATGTTGAGGCACATGTTGGCCCAGACTTCGACGCCGCTCTTCGGATTGACGAAGGGCAGACCGCCCTGCCAGCGCTTGCCGTTCTGGTCCGTGACGTTGCCGTTGGCGTCGAACTTGGCAGCGTGGCCCGACTTGATGTCGGCCAGCGTCGCCTCGTAGTAGTCGCCGCTGACGAGATCGCGCGGATTGAGCTCGGGCGCCGCGATGCGGAGCTTGCGGCCTTCGACGCCGGAAACCTGCTCGTAGATGCCCGGATCGAGCAGATGCTTGACGTGCTCGACGTTGTCCTTGCTGATGATGTCGCCGACTTTGATCTTGCCCTTGGTCTGGGCTTCGATCGACAGCAGTTCGTCCGGATAGGCCTTGGTCACGGCGCCGTCGGCGGCGAGGACCTTGTCCCAGGGCATCAGTACACCCGCACCGAGACCGTACGCCACACTCTCCATCATCTTGCGGCGGCCGTAATTGAAGTCGTACTTACGAATACGCATACACTCCTCCTACTA
>CAYMSY010000241.1:0-5172 GCA_964393195.1 uncultured Alcaligenaceae bacterium
AGGACCGCCTTTGCCTGCCTTCTTTTGGTCGTACCTCTCGCCACGCGCGCGCAGCCGGCCCGCATGCCGATCGACGGGAGCACAGACCTTTACATGAAACCGCTTTTCACCAAAGCCGCCCGTGAAGGCCAGGCGCACGGCGTCTTTACCGGGCAGGCCGCCGAATTCATGCGTCAGCGTTTCAACACGGATGCGCCGCTCCTCGTTGATGTGAGAACTATCCGCGCGCTGCCGCAAGCTGGTTGCAAACGTCTGGAGGTCACGACGCGCCAGGACCGCGTTTACGAGCCCAACAAGCCAGCCGAGAACAAGCAGTTCGTCTACGAGATTAGCTACTGCGCTCACGGCGACTTTCCGATGGAGCCCGCCCAATGAAATGCATCGCGCAGTGGCTTGTTGCCGTCGCGTTTAGCGCGCTAATTCCGTCTGCCTGGAGTCAGACATCGGAGGACGAGCCGGCAGATTGTCCCTACTGGAAAACCGATTGCAAGGGCTGGCTTTTCTACCGCGACCCCGCGACCGTTCCTCCAAGGCCGAGAGCCAAGCCGGCGCTTCCCGACGCCGCTAAACGCGCCGAGGTGACTCAGCATGACGCGATGAACAAGAACCTCGACGAGCTACGCAAAGTCGCGATCATGAATCCGACGCCCGACAATATGCGTGCGTATATGAGCTACCAAATGATGGCCATGAACACCGCCGCGAAATTCGCGGACGCCTGGCAGCGCACCGTATGGACGGACCCTAACCTCGATTACGCCATGCGCGGCAGGCCGACCACGCAATTCGGTCTTGAGGCTTTCGACGCCGAGCTGCAGAAGAAGCAGCGCGCAACCGTTGCGGCACTGGCGAAAACCCATGGCCTGTATTTTTTCTTTCGCAGCGATTGCCCTTATTGCCACAAGTTTGCGCCGGTGCTGAAACGCTTTGCCCAGGAAACCGGCATGACCGTTTTTCCCATCTCGCTCGATGGCAACGGCATTCCCGGGTTTATGAATCCAACCCCGGATAACGGCGCTTCGCAGCTATTGCAAATTTCCGCCGTTCCCGCCGTGGTGCTTGCCATTCCCGGCACCGGCGAGAAACAGGTGATCAGCTACGGTGTCGTCGCCGATACCGACCTCTATGAACGCATCTACACACTCACCAGCGTCAAAGTCGGCAACCGCTTTTAAGGAGCTCCCGTGAAAAAGCAAATTATTGCCGCCTCACTTTGCGCTGCATTGGCGACCGTCTGCCTGCCGGTCGCCGCTGCCAATTTGAATGCCGAGATGCAACAGATGTTCAACGACCTTGGCACGGTCGGCAACGTGACCAGCCCCGGCGCTTTCCGTGGCCAGACCATGAATACCATGACGGGCGGCAATCTGATGATGCGCACGCCCGGCAAAAACTATCAATTGGGGTCGATTGCCTTGCCGTCGCTCAAGGCCGGTTGCGGCGGTATCGATGTCTTCGGCGGCTCGTTCAGTTTCATCAACAAGGCGCAGTTCACGGCGATGTTGCAGAACATCGGCGCGAACGCGACCGGCTATGCCTTCCAGCTCGCCATCGATTCGATTTCCCCGCTCATTGGCGTCAACTTAAAAGACCTGATGGACAAGCTGCAGAAGATGAATGCCGTCAATATCAATTCATGCCAGGCCGCGCAAAGTCTGGTGAACGGCGTTTGGGGCAAGTACGACACTTCAATGATGAGCGGCTGCGCGAACATTACGCAATATCTCGGCAGCGTTGTCGACCGTACCGAGGGCACCTATAACTGCGCAACGCAGGCCCCCGGTGTGATGAACACGGCTGCCGCCAGCAGTGATCCGACTCAGCGCGAAGCCCAAATGATACGTGGCAACGTCATGTGGGAAGCCATGGGCAAGATTTCAACCATTTCCACGGATGAAAAAGAATTCGTGATGAGTCTCGTCGGGACTTATATCGTGCGCAACGCAACCACGGTGGGCGCCAACCCCGCGGTCGAAGACAAAGCGCCGACGATTACCTCGGTCCGCGACTTTATGCTGGGGGAAAACGGCGGCACCGCGGCGTCGATTCCCATCCCCGTGTATTTCTGCAATGGGGATGCCGAATGCCTCAATCCGGTGGTGGTAACACGCCAGGTAAAGCCCTTCTCTTCTTTGGTGGAGGATCGCCTTCGCAGCCTCTCCAACAAGATTAAGACGCGCACCGCGCCGACCACACAGGATCTTGGTTTCATCAACCAGACCAGTTTGCCGGTTTACAAGATGCTGGCCGTGGCCAACTCGCGCCCGGATTCCGGTATCGATGAAAGTCTGATCCTGACGTACAAGGACCTTATCGCGCTCGATTATGCCGAAACCTTCCTGCGCCGGACGTTGCGGGTGGGCCTGTTAGCACTTAACGCGCCAGGCGGCCGAAATAGCATTGAGGCTGAAAAATTGGCCACGCTGTCCGAGAACGTCAAGCGCGCGATTACCGATATTTCCATCGAGAAAAACGCCATCTTGACGCAGCTCCCCGCCATTCAATCCGTATCCACGCATATCCAGAATTTAGAGCGCCAACTCTGGAGTGATGCGCCGGCCTCGGTGAAGACTGCGCTCGATTACAGCCGCTTATATAGCCGGAGATAGCCGTGCATGCCATCACACAGTATTTTGCCGGCGTGATCGCAGCGATCCAATCAGTCGACCCGTTCAACACGATCCTTTGCTGGGCGTTCATGGTCACGGCGATGTATGTATTAGGCCGCCTCCTGGCCAAAGGGTCTGCCACGGGCGCGGCATCGACGAGTTCGCCCGCACCGCAATTGAAACCTCTCCACCACCAAGAACGGGACGTCATATGCAAACGCTGATCGCCGCATCACTATTTTCATGCTTCATCGCCGGGGGCTTCGCGCTGCTCGGCGCGCTGTTTTGCTTCTACAAGATGAAGCAGGACAAGACCGCCGGTGACCTTGACCGCGCACGGGTATTCAGCCGGCGCGGTTTGGGTTTCGGCCTGGCGACCCTGGTATTGCTTTTCATGCCCTTCGCAATTAGCGCGCTAATGCAGCCTCAGTAGGCGCGCACCCGCAAGCAATGGCATTCGAAAGCGAGACCGGCCATGTTCGAGATTTACTGCTACGGCAACCTGGATTCGCTCAACGGCATTTTCAATGCCGTTGCCGCGATCATGCAGACGGGCGACTTTATGGACCTGATCCGGGTGGTCGCACTCATCGGCGTTCTCGTCGCACTCTTCACCGGCTTATTCAATCCCGCAAAATTTACCGGCTGGGGCTGGTTTGCCGGGTTCGTCGCGCTCTACTTTTTCATGTTTGTACCGAAAGTGAGTGTCCAGCTCATCGACAAACTCAATGGAAGCCCGCCTATCGTCGTAGGCAATGTACCAATTGGCTTGGCCGCGTTTGGCCACTTCACCAGCAAGGTCGGCGATTGGGCGACTCGCTCCTATGAAACCGTGATGCAGCCGCTCGGGCTACCCGATCCCCTGAAGTACCAAAACAATGGCTTGCTGTTCGGCAACAAGGTCATCAGCGCCTCGCGCCAGGTGGCGATTGCCAGCCCGCAGTTGAAAACCGATCTGGTGAATTTCGTTTACAACTGCACGATGTACGATCTGGCCGACAATTCGATCAATCCCAATGCGTTCGCCACCAGCCTTGATATCTGGGCGTTGATGGGGACCACCAACCCGGCGCGTTTTACGACTTTTGGAACGGCCCCCAGCACGATCGGCTCCTGCCAGACGGCCTACACCTACCTAAATAGCCAGTTGCCGGCCGAGATCAATCGCGCACGCTCGATGCTGGCGCTGGAAATGAATCCGTTGAGAAATCCCGCATCAGTGACTACCGCATTGATTGATGACCAGGTCCAGCAATCGCATTTTCGCTATCGCATCGCCACCGGCGCACAGACCGCCACCGATTTGTTGCGGCAGAACGCGATGATCAATATCATGCGCGACTCCGCCACTGTGATCGGGCAGAAAATGAACGATCCGGCGACCGTCATGCTCGCCAACGCGCAGGCCCAAGCCGTCGCCAGCACCAATGCCAATTTTGTGAGCCAGGGCAAACTCGCCGAACAGGCGCTGCCGATGTTGCGTAACGTGATCGAGGCAATCATTTATGCCGTATTCCCGATCATGTTTATTTTCTTTTTGACCTTGCAAGGTCCCGCACTGATTACGGCTCTCAAGAGCTTTTTCCTGGCGCTCATCTGGGTGCAACTGTGGCCCCCGCTGTATGCGGTGCTGAACTACATGGGGACCATGAGCAGCGCGCGGACATTGGAGGCGGCTGCTAATTTCGGCGGGGGAGCAGGACTTACGCTGGACACCGCCAATTCCATTTATAACGGGGCGATCTCCGATCAAGCGGTCATTGGATACATGGCCATCTCGATCCCGCTATTCGCCTCCGCACTGGTCTTCGGGATGAATAAGCTGGGAAGTTTGGGCGCGGCCACCTTCCTTGGCGCCGCGACGCGCGCCACGGAAGCCGCCGGTAGCGGCAATATCTCAATGGGCAATCAGTCCATGGATCAAACAAGAATTGATCCGAGCATGACCGATCCCAGTATGAGGACCGACAGCAATGCGTTCGGTGCTTCTACCTCTCAGATAACACCGTCCGGCTCCTCACTCGTCGCCTACAAGTCGAACCTGAGTAATCTCAGCACCGCGATTGACATCACATCCAAGGATGCGGAAACAATGGGGGAGGCGGCAAAGGCCACTCAAGCCGTTGCCACCCAGCAGTCTCAAACCGCCACGGAATCGAGTGTTGCTTCGGCGTTGCAGGCCATCAGCATCATCGATAAGCACAGCAAGAGCGGAGAGCAGAGCGGTGGCAGCAATTCCATGGCGACGGGCGGACAATCCAGTGCAGTGAGTTTTATTAACGACACGGCGCGCGAGATTCAAAACGTACTTGGGAAGAATGTCTCTGCGGAAGTCGCGCAAAAAATGGCGGCTGCCATCGGAGTATCTGCCCAGGCCTATGCGAAGGGCGAGGGGTGGGCGACAGCAGCGGCAGGGGGAAAAAATCCACTCTTTACCGCGGAAACTGGCGCACAAGGCACCATTGGTATGAAGGTTGGCGCGGACGGGAGTCTCAAGTTCGAAAATAGCAACTTATCCAAAGAGACCCTGTCCGCTCTCGACCAGGTTGCCAATAAAGCCCGT
>CAYMSY010000242.1:0-5164 GCA_964393195.1 uncultured Alcaligenaceae bacterium
ACTTCGTAGCGGGTAGTCATGAGAGAACAGTCCTCCAGTGATTGTGCGTTTCGATGTCCCGGTATGGCGAACATCTGGTCAGCCTGTGAGTTTACGTCTCCTGAGGACCCTGTCATGTAGATGAGTCGGCTTTGGAGTGAGCGCACCAAACGTTGCGGGTTGTCGCCTGCGAATACCGGCGGCACGTTGATGGGTAACTGCGTTAATGTTCAGGCAATATGAAAACCGTTTTCAAAGTAGACATCCAGTTCGGCGACTGCGATCCCGCTGGCATCGTGTTCTTTCCGAATTTCTCAAAATGGATGGACGCCGCTTCGCTGCACTTCTTCATGAGTCACGGCGTGCCGCCCTGGCGCGAGCTCGTGAAGACGACTGGAATCATCGGTACGCCGCTGCTGGAAATCAACACGCGCTTCATGAAGCCCGCGACCTACGGCGAAACGATTGAAATTCAGACCGAAATCACGGAATGGCGGCCGAAGGTGTTCGTCATGCAGCACATCGTGATGCGCGGTGAGACGCTGATTTGTGAAGGCACAGAGATACGCGCCTTCTGTATCCGCGAAGGCGATCGCATGAAGGCAATCGAGGTGCCGGCAGACATCAAGGCGAAGTGCCAGACCTAGCGTTTTCGAGCCTTGCAGGAACGTCGCAGACGAGAAATCGGGCTACAACTTTTTCATGAAACCCTTACTCATGAAGGGCTCAGGTCACGAATAGCCGCAATATCGACTATTGCACAATTTGGCCGCCATGCCGCATACAGAAAGCATTTTCCGGAAAAGTTGATGAGCTGGCGAACACTGCAAAAAACGTGTGTCAGGCCGCGCGAATTACCTCGGCGAGCGCTTTTATCCCTTCACGAATCTTGTCCGGCGGCACCGTGACGAAGCTCAGGCGCAGCGTGTTGGGCACCGACTCGTTGGCATAAAACGGTTCGCCGGGAACGAAGGCCACATTGCGCGCCACGGCAGCGTCCAGCAACTTCATGCTGTCGTAACCTTTGTCCGCCGGCAGCGTGAGCCACAAAAACATGCCACCCTCAGGTGTCGTCCAGGTCACGCCCGCAGGCATGTGCTCCGTGAGTGCGGCGAGCATGGCGTCGCACTGATCACGATACAGCGCGCAGGTTTTCGGAACATGAGTGTCGAGAAAACCGTCCTTGATCACCTCGTACACCGCCATCTGCGTGAGCGTTGCGGTGTGCAGGTCAGTTGCCTGTTTTGCCTGCACGAGTTTGCTGATCAGCACAGTCGGCGCGGCGATGTAGCCGAGGCGCAGGCCCGGTGCCAGCGTTTTCGAAAAACTGCCCATGCGCACAACGTTCTCACAGCCTGCCTGTGTGGCGAGCGAGTACAGCGACGGCTGCGCCTCACCGCGATAACGCAAATCGCCATAGGGATCGTCTTCAATCACCAGCAGATTGAGCGCAATCGCGCGGTCAAGCAGCGCGCGGCGACGGCCTGCGTGCAGCGTACGTCCGGTCGGATTCTGGAAGTTCGGCAGCGCGTAGAGAAACGCCGCATCCTTCACCAGTTCGGCAGTGATCGCTTCGGGCTGCAGCCCCTCTTCGTCCGATGCCACCGAGCGATACACCGGCTCGAACAGATTGAACGCCTGTAGCGCCCCGAGATAAGTCGGCGTCTCGACCAGCACCGGCTGGCCCGGGTTGATGAGCACCTTGCCGAGCAGATCCAGCGCCTGCTGCGAGCCGGAGACCAGCATGATGTTTTCGGCGGCAACCTTTGCGCCCGATTTGCGCAGGTTGGCCGCGATCCACTCGCGCAGCGGCCCATAGCCCTCGGTTGGACCGTATTGCAGCGCCGATTTCCCCTGCGTATCGAGCACTTTGTCGAACGCCTGACGCATCAGCTCAGTCGGGAACGTAGCCGGCGACGGCAGCCCGCCCGCGAACGAAATGACTTCCGGCCGTTCGGTGATTTTCAGGATTTCACGGATGACCGAACTCGTGATCTTGTTGGCACGATCAGAGAACTTGTAAGGCGGCGCCGCAACTTCGCGGGCAGAGAGCATGTTCATGGCAGAACCGGGTTGAAACTTAGCCTGCCAGTGTAAATCCGCAGGCAAGTTTTTTCGATGCGTGAATGACATAACAGCGCCCTCAGACCCTTGGGGCTGAGCGCGCTGTTGCTGGCTCACTTGAGCGGCGGAAGATAGACCGGGCGCGCTGCGGTCAGCCCTTGCCTGACCTGCTGGGTCAAGGCATCAGCCAGCACTTCATCGGCACCAGCCTCAAGCCCGTCCAGCGCGCGCTGCACGATTTCCAGAGCGCTGCTCTTCTGGACATCAAAGCCACGCGTGAGATCGGTATCCACATAGGCCATGTGCAAGCCCAGCACCTGTGTGTTCTGGCCCGCTAGTTCATGACGCAGCGCATTCGTCAGCGACCATGCGGCCGACTTGCTGGCCGAATAGGCGGCCAGCTCGCCGCCATTCACCCACGACGCGACCGACAGCACATTGAGTAGCGCGCCGCCACCGTTGGCTTTGAGCACAGGCGCGAAGGCCTTGCTCATGCTCAGCATGCCGAAGAAATTGGCCTCAAAAATACGCCGCACAACCGCTTCGCTGTCCGCCGCCAGAAAACCGCCGGATTGCGCAATGCCGGCGTTATTGATGACCAGCGTCACGTCCGCGGCCTGTTGGGCGGCGGCGGCAACCTCTTCAGGCGTGGTGACGTCGAGCTGCAAAGGCTGAACACCTTGTAGCGTGACTGTCGAGGGATTGCGTGCGGCCGCGTAGACCTTGCGGGCACCGCGTGCGAGCAATTCGCGTGCAAAAGCCAGACCGATTCCGCGATTGGCACCGGTGACGAGGACGACTGCGTTTTCAATTTTCATTTGGAACTCCAGAGATAAATAGTGACAAAAATATGATGATCATCATACGAATGGACGTGCAAAGGCGTGCGCTTGCGTTGAAGACGATCACTCATCGGACCTTGATGACAACCTTGCCCTTGGCGCGTCCACTCTCGACGTAAGCCAGCGCTTCATTGGTTGAAGCAAACGGGAAAACCTTGTCCACGACCGGGCGAATGGCACCGGACTCGATGAGCGGCGTGATTTGCCGCAACTGGCTTCCGCTGGCGTGCATGAACAGGAATGAATAGTCGACGTTGAGGCGTTTCGCTTTTCTTAGGGTGCTAAAGCTCAGAGCACGCATGACCTGTTTCACAAGCCACGGCGTCTTGATTGCTTCTGCAAACTCGCGATCGCGCGGGCCAGAGATGGAAATGAGTTGTCCGCCGCGTTTAAGTACGTTGAGGGATTTCTCCAGCGTCTTGCCGTCCTGGCTGTTCAGGACGACGTCGTAGTCGCGCAGCACGTCTTCAAAGTCCTGAGTTTTGTAGTCAACGACGACATCTGCTCCCAGACTCTTCACCAAGGCGACATTGCCCGCGCTGGTCGTTGTCGCCACAGTCGCCCCCAAGTGTTTGGCTAATTGAATGGCGAATGTGCCCACACCGCCTGAACCGGCCTGGATGAAAACCTGCTGCCCGCTTTTCAGCTTTGCCTTTTCAACCAGCGCCTGCCAGGCCGTCAAACCCACTAGCGGAATGGAGGCGGCTTCTTCCATCGTAAGGTTGCCGGGCTTGATCGCCAGTGAATCCTCCTTGATGGCGATGAACTCTGCGAACGTACCGATGAGGAAATCATCGGGCCTCGAATAGACCTCATCGCCCACTTTGAATTGCCGCACGCGCGGTCCGACGCGGACAACCACGCCGGCCACGTCGTGCCCCAGCACGAATGGCGGGCGATACGGAAGGATGAGCTTGAATTCACCGTTCCGAAGCTTGGCGTCGATCAGGTTGACACCAGCGGCGTGCACTTGAACCAAAACCTCGTCTTCGCGCAGCGCGGGTTCCGGCACCTCGCCTTGCCGCAAGCTCTCTTTTTTGCCGTAACGATCAACGATGAATGCTTTCACGACTTTTTCCTCTTCTCCGTAAATGTGGGTTCGAACTCGGTAGCTCGGGTTGTTACAAACTTTCGCATGATGTCCATCATATTTTCAGGTAAAAAAATGCGGACTTACGCCGTGGCCGGGGCCAGACTCTTCAATGTCGCGCTGCACAGCGCGTCGGACAACGCTGGATCATTGACCGCCCGAGCCAGCATCAACGTGCCAACCATCGTCGCAACCGTCACGAGTGCGCGCTCGTGTGCGCTGGGTTGCCCCCAGTCCGGCATCTGACGGGCGACCAGATCAATCATCTCCTTGATGCGGCGAGTAGCGACCTGTCGTACCTCGGGCGATTGACGTGGCATTTCAGAGCCGAGCGCTGAAATCGGACAGCCTGTTTCAATGCCCTGAAGGTGCTCCTTCGAGAGATAAACGCGAATCAATGATTGCAGCGCTTGTTCCGGCGGAACGCTCGCAACGACGCACGTCGCCAAAGCGTTGGCTTCTGCACCGGCGCGGTCCGCCGCCTCGGCCAGCATCGCTTCCCGGGACGCGAAATGGGCATAGAACGCACCGTGCGTCAGCCCAGCTTCCTTCATGATGTCGGCGACCCCCGTGCCGTCATAGCCGCTACGCCGGATGGCGCGAGCAGCGGCATCGACGATGCGTTCGTGCGAGGCTTCTTTGGCGGTGACTCGCATATTCACGGATGATTTTCGCATGATGCGCATCATATATATTTTTGTGGTCTAGCGCAAGGTGACGGTCAGGTTCGCCGAAAGAAACTACCGCAAAGCTGTTATCCGCAGTCTCAAGACAAGGAACGCCAAGATCAGTTTTTTATTGCAGGCGAAGCGAATGTTTACGTGTAACTTGAATTTGACAATACTTGTCATACAAGTAATAATTTCGCACATTACTTGTTTGCCAACTTCCACCGCTTTTCAATTCCCGAAATCATGAAAACCACGCCCATCACCAAAGCTGACCTTGAACGCTCTGTTATCGCCGTACCGCCGCTGGCGCGAAACGCCGATTTCTCGCTGAACAAGGCGGCCAATCTACGCCTGATCAAGCACCTAGAGGGTGGTGGCGTGAAAAACATCATGTATGGCGGTAACGCCAACTTCTACCATGCACCTTTGGCCGAATACGCCGGCCTGCTGGACTTCCTGGCCGAGAGCGTCGGCGCCGACACCTGGGTGCTGCCCTCCGTCGGCCCGGACTACGGCAA
>CAYMSY010000243.1:0-5146 GCA_964393195.1 uncultured Alcaligenaceae bacterium
CGCTAGCCCGGCGCCCGGAACCCGCTTTCGATCCATTTGATCGCACTGGCCGAACTCAATTTGAAGCTCGCCGGCGCCCGCACCTGCGCCAGCTCGTCGCCAGCCGAGTCGGTCGCGGTCAGCAGCGCATAAGGAAATTCATCGTCCGGAACGATGTCGAGCGTGACTTTGACGTCGGTTTCCACGTCGTCAATCATGGCGGCGACGCGGATGTCCTTGTGCAGCGTGGCATGCAGTTGCTGTTCGCTGCGCCGCACAAATTCGGTTGCGGTCTTTACCAGCGTGTGGAACGCCGTGGTGTCGAGCGGCTTCGGATCCTTTTTGTTGCGACCCATCGTCCACGGCCCGACCAGCGCCGGTTCCCGCGCGCCGTCACGAATCATCTCGACCGCCCAGCCGTCGTCGTCCTCGTTCTTGATCACGCGCGCGGTCCAGCCGTCATCTTTCCACAGACGTGGATCCTGCGTCTTGGGGTCGCGGCGAACGCTCGGGGTCTCGTCTTCGTTCATGCTCATTTCGTTACGCCCGACAGCAGGTCAAAGTACGTCGGAAAGGTCTTGTTCACGCACTTCGGATCGATGATGCGCAGCGGCACGCCGCGCGGCCCCAGGCTCGCGAGCGAGAAACACATCGCTATGCGATGGTCGTCGTAGGTATCAATGGCCGCGCCTGCCGCGAGCTTCGGCGGCGGGGTCACCGCGATGTAGTCCGTGCCCTCTTCAACGGTTGCGCCCAGTTTGCGCAGCTCGGTCGCCATCGCCGCGATGCGATCGGTCTCCTTCACGCGCCAGCTCGCGATATTGGTCAATCGGGTCGTACCCTCGGCAAACAGCGCAACCACGGCGAGCGTCATTGCCGCATCCGGAATGTGGTTCATGTCAGCCTGAATCGCGCGTAAACGCCCGCCAGATGGGGCTTTGGCGATGATCGCCTGATCATCCCATTCGATTTGCGCGCCCATCGCGCTGAGCGCATCGGCGAACTTCACATCGCCCTGCAGCGCGTTGCGGCCGACACCTTCGACGCGAACCGGACCACCGGCAATCGCCGCTGCAGCCAAAAAATACGAAGCAGATGACGCGTCGCCTTCGACCGCGTAGTGCCCCGGCGAGACGTAGCCAACTGCGGGAACCGTAAACCGCTGCCAGCCGTCGCGCTCCACGATCACACCAAATTGCCGCATCATGGCCAGCGTGATTTCGATGTACGGCTTCGAGATCAGCTCGCCAACGACTTCAATCGTCGCGCTTTTGCCCACGCGGGCCGTTACCAGCGGCAATGCCATCAGCAGGCCGGTCAGGAATTGCGAGGACACGTCGCCGCGAATCGGAATCGGGCGGTCAATGCGGATGTTGCCGCCACGAATGGTCAGCGGTGGAAAGCCGGGATTGCCGGTGTACTCAATCGCCGCGCCGACCTGGATCAGTGCGTCGGCCAGGTCACCAATCGGCCGCTCGCGCATGCGCGGCACGCCGTCCACACGGTACGCGGCGCCGGGCGCGGCAGCCAGCGCAAGCGTGCCCACGAGCGTACGAGCGGCGGTGCCCGCGTTGCCGACAAAAATGTCGGTATCCGGTGCCGAAAACTTGCCGCCACACCCCTGGACGCGAATGTCACCGTGCGCGCTCAGGTCGCTGCAAGCCACACCCAGCTTCGCCAGCGCGTCGCGCATGACGCGGGTGTCGTCCGAATCCAGCACGCCGGAGACCTGTGTTTCACCGCTGGCCAGCGCAGCCAGCAGCAGGGCCCGGTTGGAGATGCTTTTGGAGCCGGGCAAGGCAACGATTCCGGCGGCTTGTCGTCGTGCAGGGAGGTCAATGAATTCCATCCGGTCATTCTAGGCGGCGTGATTTTGTGTAGTGCGTTGCATCAGGTGCGAGGCGACCTCTTGCGCCGCCGATTCGCCTTGCTTCGTCCGCGTTCGCGGCGTAATATCGTCACCGCGAATGACGTAAGGTTCGCGTAAGCCAGTGGCGGAGGTTCCCATGCAGCGTGCAGCGGTATCCCAGGGCAGCAACTTCCTCGCGTGGATGTTGCTTTTGCTGATCGTCACTGCGCTGTTGTTTGGCTGGCGATGCTATCGGGCGGGCGTGCTCGCGGCTTTCGGACGGCGCCCGCCGACCTGGCAGGCGCTGGCGAGAGTGGGGATCGCTGCCGGGTTTCCATCGTTGCTGTGTATCGCGTGGATCGCAATCCGGCCGGAGATTTCGGCGTGGACGGTGCTCGGCATGCTGCACCTGGCCGCATCCTGGTACGGCTTGCGCTGGCTGCTGCCAGACGGCCTCGCCGATCCACCCGCTGCGCCGCCGTTCTGAGGCGACCTATTCTTCCTGACCACCAGCTCCGAGGCGCGGCATCGGTTCGCCGTGCTCGATATGGCGTTGCCAGGCGTTGCGCGCCCTGCTCGCGCGCTGGTAGCTCGCCTCGATGGCGCGCACATCGGCGTCTGATGCGCTTGCGAGCCATTGATCGAACTCGTCAAGGCGCGCGCGATAGGCGCTGAGCTGTTCACGCAGCGCGCTTCGGTTCGCAACGCTAATGTCACGCCACATTTCCGGGGATCCGGCCGCTATCCGCGTGAAGTCGCGGAAACCGCTGGCGGCGTAGTTGAAATACTGGTCAGCTTGCGGCATGCCGGCGAGCATGTCGACCAGCGCGAAGGCGAGCAGATGTGGCAGATGGCTGACAGCGGCGAACACGTCATCATGCTCGGCAGCCGTCATCGCATGCAATTCGGCGCCGGTCGCGCGCCACATCTCGGCAACCCGGTCTCGCGCGTCCGGCTGGGTGTCAGCCTCAGCGCAAATCACCACCTTGCGCTTTTCATAAAGTGTGGCGAAAGCGGCTGCGGCGCCGGTCTTTTCGGTGCCGGCTATCGGGTGCGCGGGAACAAACTGGCCGAACTTCGCGCCGAGCGCGGCGCGGGCTGCCGCAACGACATCCTGCTTGGTGCTGCCGCCATCGGTGATGACCGAGTTCGCGCCCAGATGCGGCGCCAGTGCCACGAGTACCGCTGGCATCTGCGCGACCGGTGTTGCTATGAAGATGATGTCCGCGCCTGCGGCCGTTTGCAGCGAAACGACGTCGTCAATGATCCCGAGCCGCAGCGCTTCATCGAGGTTGGCCCGCGAACGGCCAACGCCCAGCACCCGATCCACCGCGCCCTGCTTGCGCAGCGCCAGCGCCAGCGAACCGCCGATCAGGCCAACACCGACGATGGCCAGGGTCCGGATGGAAAGCGACACGTCAGACGACGGCGGCCGGATAGCTTCCGACAACCTTGAAGTAACTCGACTGCGCCTTCACGTCGGCAAGCGCGGCGGCGACCTTGGCGTCGCTCGTGTGGCCTTCGATATCGAGGAAGAAGTAGTACTCCCACAGCCGGTCCGGCGACGGACGCGATTCGAAATGCGTCATCGACACGCCGTGCCGTTTGAGCGGTTCGATCATGTCGACCACCGATCCGGGGCGGTTGGGCGCCGCGAGAATCAGGCTCGTTTTGTCATTGCCCGAGGGGCCGACGTCCTGCCGTCCGAGCACCCAGAATCGCGTCGTGTTGTTCGGCGAGTCCTCGATGTTGCGGAACAGGATGGGCACGTCATAGCGCGCGGCGGCGAGTTCACCTGCAATGGCGGCGCTTCCCGGGGTGTTCGCGGCCATTCGTGCGGCCTCTGCGTTGCTGGCGACGGGTACACGTTCCGCATTGGGCAAATGCCGCGCCAGCCAGCCGGCCGTTTGCGCAAGCGATTGCGAATGCGAGTAGACCTTGGTGACGGTATCGAGGCTCGCCTCCACCGTCATCAAGTTCTGCTGTACGCGGAAATCGATCTCTGCGCAGACCTTGAGCGGGCTTGAAATCGAAAGATCGAGGGTGCGACCCACGAAGCCCTCGGTCGAATTGACCACTGGCACGACGGCATAGTCTGCGGTTTTTGCTTCAACCTGACGAAACGCCTCGTCGATCGTCGGGCAGGGTTCAAACGACGGTGCCGAACCAAAGTGTTTGGCGGCAGCGGCGTGGCTGAAGGTGCCTTCCGGGCCCAGGAAGGCAATCACCAGCGGCTGTTCCAGCGCCATGCAGTTGCTGATGACTTCGCGGAAGATGCGCGCAATGGCGTCGCCTGACAAGGGGCCTGGATTGGCCGCCTGAATGCGGCGCAGGATGATCGCTTCGCGCTCCGGGCGATACAGCGGCGAACCCGGGACCTTGACATGGGCCACTTCGATGGCGATGTTGGCGCGCTCGCAGATCAGCTTGAGCATCTGATCGTCGATGGCGTCGATTTTGGTTCGGAGGGCGGCGAGATCGGTCATGAGGCTGAAAGTGGCCAGCGTCCTGCCTTTGCAGGCACAACGAGCATTTATCGGGTCTGCTCAAATTCTCGCATGGCCGCCACCAGCGCTTCGACGCCTGCAATCGGCATTGCGTTGTAGATCGAGGCCCGCATGCCGCCGCGCACGCGATGGCCCTTGAGCGACTTGAGGCCACGTTCATCACAGAACTTGACGAATGCGGCGTCGATATCAGGCTTCCCGGTGTCGAAAACGACGTTCATGCGCGAGCGGTCTGCCCTGACGACCGGGGCCTTGAACAATGTGCTGGCGTCGAGGGCATCGTAAAGCAGGGTGGAGCGTGCGATCGCGCGGCGCTCCATCTCGGCGAGACCGCCCTGCGCCTTGATCCACTTGAGCGTGAGCGCCGTCACATAAATCGAAAACACCGGCGGTGTGTTGAACAGGGACTTGTTCGCGGCCATGTGCTGGTAGTGAAACACCGACGGGATGTTCTTCGGTGCGCGGTCCAGCAAATCGTCGCGCACGATGATGAGGGTCACGCCAGCCGGGCCGATGTTTTTCTGCGCACCGGCGTAGATCAGCCCGCAGGCGGACACGTCCATCGGCCGCGACAGGAAATGCGATGACGCATCCACCACCAGCGGCGAAGGCAGATCGCGTGGAAGTGAGTGAATCTCGTTGCCGTACACCGTTTCGTTTGAGCAAATATAGGTATAGCTCGGTGTGGAGAACCGCATCTGATCGGGGCTCACAACCTCATTTAAACCAGAAGTCGACTTCCATTCATTTCGCGTCGGTACCCGCGTGTATCCGTCATTTTCGCTGGAAGCCAATACGTTCACGGCGCCAA
>CAYMSY010000244.1:0-5145 GCA_964393195.1 uncultured Alcaligenaceae bacterium
GCGAGCAGATGCCGACGCGTGGCAGCGCCGCGAGCACGCGTTCGGTCACCGGCGCGTACTGGACGAGCAGACCGTCCGCGTTGCATTCGGTAGCTGCGCGAATCACGTCGTCTTCAGTTCTTGCCTGTGCCGTGACGAAACGCATGCCGGCATCAGCGAAGAGTTTTTCTTCGAGTGCGAAGTGAGGTGCATCGAAGTCGGTGAGGAGGAAGGTGGGCATCGGTTACCTAGGGCCTGTTAATACTATTTTCACGAGTGCGGCGGCCGTATTTTCGATGCACGGTTAGGCGCGAAGGCCGCCGTGGTGCGGGCACCACAAGGCATTCGCAACAACACCGGGCGCGAAAATACGACACGCCCCGAAGGGTTACAAGAAAGCGGCGCGTCTGCCACGTTGCGATGCTTGAACGTGGAACCACCACGTTCTTCGCATCGCGCCTTGCATCCATCGCCGCTTTCTTGTAACGCATCTCGTGAAAATAGCATTAACAGGCCCTAGTTCATGAATTTCACCAGCCACAGCGTGAGCGGCGGAAACGCCACCAGCAGACCGGTGCGGATGAAGTCTGTCACAAGGAAGGGCATGACGCCGCGATAGCTCTCAGCCATCGGAACATCGCGTGCCATGCCGTTGATCACGTACACGTTGAGCCCCACCGGCGGCGCGATCAGTCCGATCTGCACGACCATCAGGGTCAGCATGCCAAACCAGATCGCCTTGCCTTGTGCATCGAGGCCGTAGAGATCAAGCCCCATCACGATCGGAAACACGATGGGCAGTGTGAGCAGGATCATGCTCATTTCGTCCATTACGCCGCCGAGCACGACGTAGAACACGAGGATCAACACGATGATCAGCACCGGTGAAGCGCCCGACGCCGACACCCACTGCGCGAGCAGAGCCGGCATCTGCGAGATGGCCAGCGCCGAATTGAGCAGATCGGCACCGAGAAAGATCAGAAAGATCATGCCGGTGTTGGACGCGGTGCCGAGAAAACTGTCACGAATGCCGCGTACGTTCAGTTCGCCTTTGGCGAGTGCAACGAAGAACGTCGCCAGGACGCCGATTGACGCAGCTTCAGTCGGCGAAAAATAGCCGCCGTAGATGCCGCCGAACACGACAACGAAGATCAGGACGATTGGCCACACCGGGCGATACGCCGCCCAGCGTTCGCGTCGTGAGAGGCGTGGCGCGGCGGGGCAATGCTCCGGATGGCGGCGGGCAACCCAGGCAATGGCGATCAGGTAGCCAAGGGTCGCGATGACGCCCGGGATCACGGCAGCGGCGAACAATTTGCCGATGTTCTGCTCGGTGAGAATGCCGTAGACGACGAGCACGACCGACGGCGGAATCAGGATGCCCAGGGTGCCGCCGGCGGCGAGCGTTGCCGTGTACATGCGCCCGCTGTAGCCGAGCCGCTTCATCTCCGGAATCGCGACCTGGCCGATGGTGGCAGCGGTGGCGACCGAGGAGCCGCAAACCGTGCCAAACATCGCACAGGCGAGCACCGCGGCCATCGCCATGCCGCCACGCACATGACCAATCAGCGCGTTCGCAGCCCGGAACAGGTCACGTGACAGGCCGCCCTGCGTGGCGAAATAGCCCATCAGGAGAAACAGCGGAATCACCGACAGGTCATAGATCGACAGCCGTGCAAAGGCCACGCCCTTGAGATGCGCAAGCAGTGCCGACGGCGAGGCGAGCAGCCAATAGCCGATGAAACCGGGGATCAGCATGGTGGCCGCGATCGGTACCCGGATGACCATCAGCAGCAGCATCAGGCCCAGCAGGCCGAGGCCGATCAGCATCGGCGTGGTCATGCGTCCATCCGGTCGTCGGCATCCGTGTTTTCGCGGCGCCAGATTTTCGCGGCGAGCGCCAGCGCTGCCAGCGTGGCCAGCGCAAAGCAGGGCGCCATGCCGGCATACGCCCACCACAGCGGCATGCTGATCACCATCGAGGTTTCGCCGGACACTTTTATCGCGATGAGACCTACCGAGGTGCGCCAGGCGAAGAGTCCCATCGCGAACGCGAGCGTGAGCGCGCCCGCCACATCCAGCCTGCGCTTCACGCGTGCGCTGGCCTTGACCGTGAAGAAATCGACAATCAGGTTGCCGCCGGAGAACAGGCACCACGGCAGGCACGCCGAGATCGCCACCGCTACCGCGTATTGCGTCATTTCAACGTCGCCCGGCACCGGCGTGGCAAAGGCCGCGCGCCCGATCACCGAGACCACGGTCATCACCGCCATCAGCATGAACAGCGCACCACCCAGCATCGCGCAACCGAGCGATGCCTGCTCCACCGCGCGAATGCAGCGAGCCCACAGCGTCAGCCCGAGTTGCGTGTTTGTCATGCAAGCAGCTTTTTCATGAAAGGACCATTCAGAAAGGGCTCAGAGGCGATTTAAGTGAAAAGTCGATTTCAGGTAAAAACACGTCAAAAGCCCTATGAAATATGGTTTTCATCAAAAAGCTGTCTGGCTAATCGGGCAAATGATCGAAGAAAAATGGGCCGCGAACGGCCCATTGTTGCAGCAGCGCCGTGCTCTTACTTCTTCTCGTACTTCTTGATCAGATCCTGCGCTTTCGCGAGCAGGGCCTTGCCGTCGTTGCCTTTGGCCGTCATCTCCGCCGCCCACTCGTCGTACAAGCTCGCTGACGCACCGCGCCAGTTGGCCAGCTCGCTCGCCGGCACCATGTAGAACGTGTTCTTGCGCTCTTCTGCGATCTTGCGTGCAGCGGCGGCGGACTCATCCCAGGTCCTGCCGGTTTGTTTCCCCAGCGCCGCGCCGGAATTGTTGTCGATGACCTTTTTGAGATCAGCCGGCAAGCTCTCGTACTTCGCCGGGTTCATCGCCATGATGAACACGGCACTGTAGAGTGCGCGCTCCTTCGGGTCCGTCTCGCTGTGGAATTTGGTCATCTCATGCAGCTTCATGCTCGGGATCACCTCCCATGGCAACAGGTAGCCGTCGATCACGCCCTTTGACAGCGACTCCGGTACCGCAGGCAGCGGCATCGCTACCGGCGTTGCACCGAGCTTCGCGAGCAGCTTGTTGGTCTGCCGCGTTGGAGCACGCATCTTGAGACCCTTGAAATCGGCCAGTGTCTTGATCTGCTTGTCCTTGGTGTGGACATAGCCTTCGTCATGGGTGTGCAGCATGAGCGGCTTCACGCCGGCGAATTCCCTCTGCACTGCGGGTGTCGTGAGGTAGTAGTCCCACACCGCCTGTGACGAAGCCTCGGCGTTCTCGTTCATGAACGGCAACTCGAATACCTCGGTCAGCGGAAACCGCCCGGCGGTATAACCCGGCAGCGTATAGACGATGTCTGCAAGGCCATCCTTGGCCTGATCGAACAGTTGCGCCGGTGTGCCACCGAGCTGCATCGCCGGGTAGATCTGGCACTTGAGCTTGCCACCGGACTCCTTGTTGATCTTGTCGCACCACGGCTGAATGACCTTGGTCGGCGCCATCGCACCCGGTGGCCACAAGTGCGACACCTTGAGCGTGACTTCCTGCGCCTGGGCGGGCGCGGCCGCGATGGCGATTGCACTCGCAGCGAGTAGCGTTGCCGATTTCAGAACGGATTTCATGTGAGCCTCCTTTGTTTGCAGAATGTCAGGATGCTAGCGCCGCCGCGATTGCAGCGAGCACGCAATTGCCTGTTGCCGTGAATATTCAGAGCGGCTGCGCCGGCAAAATCCGCCCCGCGCAATCACCAAAGCCGACGCGCGCCGCGCCCGGACGAGCGCAATGCGCACGCAGGATGACGCAGTCACCATCTTCCAGAAACGTCCGCTGCTCGCCGCCCGGAAGCGTGATCGGCTGTTTGCCGCCAGCCGTGAGTTCGATCAGGGCGCCAGCCTCGGTCGCGGTCGGCCCGGACAGCGTGCCGGTGCCAAGCAGATCGCCCGGTTGCAGATTGCAGCCGTTGATGGTGTGATGCGTGACGAGTTGTGACATTGCCCAGTAGGCGTTTCGGTAACTGGTGAAACACACACGATGCGGTGGCAGCGACGCTGCGCGCATGCGTTCGCTTTCGATCAGCACTTCAAGCTTGATGTCGATAGCGCCCTCATCGCGCAGTGCATCGGAGTCCAGATAGGGCAGGGGCTGCGGATCATCCGCCGCACGCGTCCAGCCGACGCGGTAGGGCGCCAGCGCTTCCAGCGTGACAATCCAGGGCGAGATGGTTGAGGCAAAGTTCTTGGCCAGAAACGGTCCGAGCGGCTGGTATTCCCACGCCTGCAGATCACGTGCGGACCAGTCGTTCAGCAGGCACAGGCCAAACACATGCGATTCGGCGTCAGTGATGTTTATGCGTGATCCGGATGCGTTGCCGGCACCGACGAAAATGCCCAGTTCCAGTTCGTAGTCAAGGCGCCGACTGTCGCGCACGATGGGCTTGTCGGCACCCGGTGGCAGGATTTGTCCCACGGGACGCGGGAACGATTGTCCCGACACCCCGATTGACGAGGCGCGGCCGTGATAACCGATCGGTACCCACTTGTAGTTGGGCAACAGAGGATTGTCGGGCCGAAACAGGCGGCCGATGTTGGTAGCGTGATGGACCGATGTATAGAAATCGGTGTAGTCGCCGATGTGCGCCGGCACCGTGTACTCAACCTTCGCCTGCGACACCAGGCATTTGCGAAGGCGCGACTCAAGCTCCGACCCTTTGCTCAACGCATCTGACAGCGCAGCTCGAAGCGCAGACCAGGCAGCCGGCCCCATCGCCATGAGCGCGTTGAGGGAATGACCACTTGCGGCTTCGGCCGCGCGTTCGGCGAGGCCATCAAACACGCCAGCGTCAGATGCCGCGTCAAGATCAACGATCTGGTCGCCAATGGCAACGCCGCCACGGAATGCCTCGGCACTGCCCGCATGGCGAAACACGCCGAACGGCAGGTTCTGGATCGGAAAATCACTGTCCGGATCGTTGGCGGATTCAACCCAGCTTTGTCGTTTGGGGTCGTGGGTGTCGTTGAGTTCGTTCATGAAATAGAGCGTGAAACAGGTGGCAGCGGTCAGGGCGTGAGCTTACGAGGGATTGGCGCTGGCCATGCTGCCGTCGTGCATCCATGCGGCATGCTTGGGCGCACGTTTGGTTTTTGACCATTCTTCCAGCATCTCCCATTTC
>CAYMSY010000245.1:0-1577 GCA_964393195.1 uncultured Alcaligenaceae bacterium
CGCGCTTTCTGCCAGTCACGCGTGGCGGTCGCCATCGAGATGCCTAGCTGCTCGGCGCATTCTTCGAGCGTGAAGCCGGCGAAATAGCGCAGCTCAACGAGATCATGCGCGCGCTGGTCAATGTCGCGAAGCTCGCGCAACGCACCATCGACCGCGAGGATCTGATCATGATTAAGCGTGCTGGCGGCGACGTCGCCCGCCAGCGTGAGGCTCACCTCGATGCCGTCGCGCTTGCCGGTCTGTCGTGCCCGCACGTAATCGACAACGACACTGCGCATGGCGCGCGCCGCATAGCTGAAAAAGGCCTCGCGCGACAGCGTCGAATCGAGCTTTGCCATGCGTGCATAGCTCTCGTGGACCAGCACGGTCGCCGGCAGATCGGTCAGCCCGGACTGGCTGCGCAACTGGCTGCGCGCGACGCGCTTGAGCTCGGCATAGACGGCCTGATAGGCCGCCGCCGGATCGGCGGAATCGAATTTGAAGGCAGGTTTTTCCGAATCGTTCAACGCGTTCTCTCGGCTGAATAAGGGGCAGGGTGCCCGGGAAGTGTAGGTGAGCCGGCTCGCCTGCAATTGCATTTGGCCGGTCCGCCGATGAAGCAGACGGATTCGGCCGGTACCGAGCGACGGGTGTGTGATTTAAGCGGTGACGTGAGCAATTCGCGGCCACGACATCGTTTGTTGAAACGAGACGGAGGTTTTCGCGCTTCGTATCGACATCCGGTCTGCCCACGCCAAACAGGAGGAACGCAGCGATGAACACCGCACCGTCATCCGTGACCGCCACTTTCCGCGACGCGCCCGACTGGACGCTGCTGCCCGGCGAGACCGGCGCGGATGATCGTATCCGGGCGCAAGCGGCGGTGTTCAGCACGAATCACTGCGCAACCTCCAGCGCTGTGATTGCACGCTGCATTGGCAACGGGCAGGACGGTCCGCAGGTACGTCGCGACCGTGCCATCGCTGCTTCACACCGGTTCGACACGCGGAGCATGCGTTGGCGCAAGCGGAGCAAGCGTTCAGCACTGGGCCGCAGCGTGGCGAAGATCGTGGTCGTCGGCGTGATGCTGGCGGCGTGCTACTGGCTGACAAGGTCGTCGTGGTGAACCGCTTCCACATCGGCGCACAGCGAATTTCTGCTTTCAGCTTTTTCCTGGAAGCTTTATCCAGAATGGGCTCAATGACAAAAAAAGCAGAAAGTCGACTTGCTGCAAAAAATGAATGTAAGCCGCAGGAAATGGCACTTTATGAAGAAAGTTATTGCCGTTTGCGGGTGCTGATTATTGCCGACGAATCCGACGCGGAGTTCGAGCGCTGCACGTTGCAGGTGGTGGAGCAGATCAGCCTGAACGCCATGCCCTGTGCACCCGCAGTGGGGACGCAGTTCAGCTATCTGCGTCGCCGTGACATTCATTGTCACGGCATGGCGCGGCTGGTCCGCGACCTTTGAACGCATGGCAATGAGCAGAAATTTCGCTCAATGGCGTTATTGCCTGTCATGAGCCCAACTGTTCACGGTTACCACCATCTACGGCGCTGGCGGCGTTGGGGCAACAGGCGCGAGCAATGCGTCTGCAG
>CAYMSY010000245.1:1587-5138 GCA_964393195.1 uncultured Alcaligenaceae bacterium
TCCATGCCGGAGTGACCACCGACATTTATCGCGACTGGCTGGCGGCACTGCCCGCCGCAGCCGCGCTCGTGTCGACGACACTGGCCGCTCCGGCCGACTACGACGGCGCCTTCGCGGGCGGCGTGTCGCGCTGGGTGATGAGCATGAACGGCTTCATGAGTGAGGCCCGTGCGATGGCCGCCCAGCCCGATGGCAAGATCGTGTTCGCCGCACAGTGCCGGGGCATTTCGGTACAGAAGGTCGGGTTCTGCGTGATGCGTCTGCTCGCAAACGGGCAGGCTGATGCCGGTTTCGGCACTAACGGCGTCGCCGTTACCCATGTCACGTCGGGGTTCGGCGCAGATGTGCCACAAGCGATGCTGTTGCAGGATGATGGCAAGATCGTGGTCGCAGGTACCTGCAACAGCGTTGCCGGCGGCGATGACTTCTGTCTCGTTCGCCATCTCGCCAACGGTGCGCTCGACAGCACGTTCGGCAGCGGTGGACGCGTCGTGACCGCATTGTCGGCCGGGACCGGTGCCGATCTCGCGCACGCGGTGGCGCTCGATGCTGCGGGCAATATCGTGGTCGCCGGACAATGCGGTTTGCCGAGCAATTCCTGTCTCGCGAGCTACGACGCAACCACCGGGACCTTGCGACCGGCGTTCGGTAGTGGCGGCATCCAGATCTTCCGGCTCTCCAGCGACCCCGGCGCCAACGAATCGATCAACGCGCTGGCGGCCGATCGTTTTGGACGCCTGCACACCGCTGGCAGCTGTCACCCCAATCTCGACACCGCGCTCGACTTCTGCATCGCACGTCTCACCATCAATGGCGCGCTGGACAGCAACTTCGGTCAGGGGGTTGGGTGGGTATCGACCAGCTTTTTGACCGCCAAATTCGACGACGCTGCCAATGCGCTGGCCGTGCAACCGGATGGCAAACTGGTCGCCGGTGGCATGTGCAAAGTGTCGGATACCAGCCACGGCCTGTGCCTCGCCCGTTACCACGGCAACGGTGCGCTCGACACCACATTCGACGCTGCCTTCGCGGCCAGCGGCAAGGTGGTCACCACACTGGCCACGCACACGGTCAGCGGCATTCGTTCACTCGCGCTGCATCCGGATGGCCGCATTTTTGCTGCGGGCATTTGCCAGCGGCTGGTCGGTGTCACGGTGACCGCGACTGACAACTGCGCACTGCGTTACCTGCCCGAGGGACAGCTCGACAGATCGTTCGGTGTCGATGGCTTCGCCGTAATATTTCCGGGCTCAAGCACGATGCTGCTGCCGCAGAGTGCCAACGCCGCAACCATGCTTCCCGGTGGCCGCATTCTCGTCGCCACTGCATGCGCGAACACGGGTACCGGTACGGCCGACGCCTGCGTGATTGCGCTCAAAGGCGGCCCGCTCGGATACCGTCGCTGCGGCCTTGATCTCGATGGCGACGGTGTGGTGCGAGCCGATACCGATGCGCTGCTGTTCACGCGGTTGATGATGGGCTTTGGCAATGCTGCCGCCTTGCAAGGCGTGACGTTTCCTGTAGCAGCTACGCGTAACAACTGGTCGCTGATTCGCCGTCACGCTGTTGAGCAATGCGGCATGAGTATCGGCCCGTAGGTGAAAGTGATGACTGCGAAACAATTCTTTCCGCGCTGGCCGCGCTTCGTCGCCACCGTCTTCGTCGCCATCGCGTTTTGCGGTGCGGTATCGGCCAATCCCGGCGAACCCGACGGCACGTTCGGCACCGTTGGTCGCGTCACGGATGCGCTTGGGTCCGACACCGCGAGCATACGTGCGATGGCACGTCAGGCCGACGGCAAGCTGGTGGTGGCGGCAGCCTGCACCTTTAACCTGTCGCAATCGTTTTTCTGCATCGCGCGCTTCAACGTGAACGGCAGCCCGGACCTGCCGTTTGGCAACAGCGGGCGCGTTCGTATCAGCCCAACTGGTGGCGGCGGTTACGCGATACCCAATGCAATCGCCATCGAACCCGGAGGCAACATCGTGGTTGCCGGACAGTGTGAAATGGTCGCAACCGGCGCCGATTTCTGCATGGTGCGGCTTGATGCCTTTGGCACGCTCGACGGTGGTTTCGGCCTGAGCGGCTGGGTGACCACCAGCGTGAGCCCGGCCAATGGCGACAGCGCCAACGCGATCCTGCTCGAAAGTGACGGCCGCATCGTGCTCGGCGGGCCTTGCGATTACGCCACGGTGACAGGGGTGAATTTCTGTCTGATTCGGTACCTGCGCAACGGCAACATCGACCGAAGCTTTGGCAACAATGGACTGACCTTCGTGAGCTACGTTCCCAACTCGGTGAGCGGTCAGAGCGACGTGCTCACCGCGCTCGCCAAACTGAGCGACGGTAAGCTGCTCGCTGCAGGACACTGCGATACGCTGACGGCGTCCGGGGTCGACATGTGCCTGATGCGCTTCAGCGCCGATGGCGTGCTCGACACCAGTTTCGGCACCGGTGGCAAGGCTGCGTTCGCGGTCGGTCCCGGCAATGCCGCTGACAACGCCTACGCAATGGCCGTGCAGCCTGATGGCAAGGTGTTGCTCGGCGGCAGTTGCTACATGCAGGCCGCGACGGGGTTCGACTTCTGCATCATCCGCGTCGACCCGGCTACCGCTGCGCTTGACACCACTTTCAATGGCACCGGCAAAGTCACTATCCCGGTGGGCTTCGGGGCGCTGGATGACGTGATCCGTGCGATTGCCCTGCAGCCCGATGGTCGCATCATCGCGGCGGGTACCTGCGGCATGGGCAATGCATTTACTGCGGATGACTTTTGCTGGGTGCGCCTGTTACCGGAAGGGCAGCAGGACGGCTCAATCGCAGGCAATACCGACGGCGTGGGCGTCGTCGCGACTGCGTTTGCGGGCACCGCGACCAATGATCGCGGCTATGCGATGTTGCTGCAGCCCGACGGCAACGTCGTGGTTGCTGGCGGGTGTCAGCGCAATGTGGGCGGGACACTGGAGAGCGCCTGTCTGGCCCGCTACCAGGGCGGGCCGTTTGGCTATTCGGCTTGTACACCTGATCTGGACGGCGATGGGCAATTCAATCCACTGGTTGATGGTTTGCTGTTGACTCGAATCTTGCTCGGCTTTACCGACTCGCGTGCGATGACGGGCATCCGGCCTGGCCCCGGCGCGACCCGGAACAACTGGAACCTGATCGCCAGTCACCTCGCACGGCATTGCGGTGCGCGCGGACTCGTCTGGGTCGAGTTCAACACCCTGGTGAGCTTTCCCTGACGAAATTGGGCTGTTCAAATACCGCCCCGGCGTTGTAGCATTACTACCTGTGCACCAACCCGGCGCGCCACAAGCGCGACTTCCCGGGTTTCCTCTCCGCACCAGAAAGGACGCCCCAATGCAGACCGCAACCATCTCCTCCTTCAGCGCCACGAACGGTGTTTTCGGCGTCGCGATGGTTGTAACAGGTGCTGTATTTTCCGGTCGTCCGGGATACGTCCTGCCAAAACACCCGCGTTGAATCCGTAGCAGCCGAAGTTTTTTCGGTTCGCGAGGGAAGCGCAAGCTCGCCCCGCTTCAACCTCCGTT
>CAYMSY010000246.1:0-5137 GCA_964393195.1 uncultured Alcaligenaceae bacterium
GGTGCGTTTGCGGCCTCCGCCAGCGCTTCGGCGAATTGCTCGTGGCCCACTGTGGCCGGTTCGGCGGAGGCTCTCTGTGCCGTTGCGCGCGCTACTGTTCGCGAAGGCATGACCGTATCAAATTCGTCGTCGGCGGAACTGATCACCGTGATCGGGCCGCCGTTGGCGAACTGCGGTTTCTCTCGTTGCGCCCGCCACTGTCTGAAAAGAAAAGCAAGCAATCCGACAACCAGCAACACAGCGGGGACCCACAGCCACCGGCGCCAGTCCCATCCGGTGCTCGTTGCGACCGTCACGCTGGCGTTCTTTGCTGCAGTTACTGGTGCGCCCGAGGGGGAAACGCCTGCTGCTGACAACTGCGCCTGTAGCTCGGCTATGCGCCGTTTGGCGACTACAAAGTCGGCTTCCAGCCGCGGTGCCAGGTCTTCCTCAATCGGCGATGACAGCAGCCGGGCGCGACGTTCCTTGGCGATCGCTGCCTGAAGCTCGTCACCTGTACCCGGTTGCATCGGCGCAGCGGTGTCGAACGCTGACAGATCACTGGATACCTTGAGTCGCGGTACTGCCAGGGCTGCCAGCGAGGCGTCCTCGATGGCGCCGCCAGCGGACGATTGTCCGCCCTGTACCAGCAACTGGTCGTTGTTGGCTGACAGCGCTGCAGCAGCGGCACGTGGCGCAGTCTTTTCAGGGCTTTGCGTCGCCTTGCCTGAGGCGGGCTTGCGATTGCCCTGAGCCTGCTTGTTGCGTGACGGGCGTAAGTCTTTCTTGTCGTTCGCGCGGTCGGCGCTTGCGTCTGGTGTTTTGGCAGTGCCCGAAATGACTGCAGCTGCACTGGATCTGGATTGTTCAGTTGTCGGTGGCGAGATCGCCTCAATCACCGGAGGAAGCGCAGTCTGTTGCAACGGTGGCGGGTCAAGCAGGATCGTGTAGTCACGGCGGATTGGCGTATCGCACCCTGCCTCGACTGTGATGCGAACAACCGGTTCGTCCACGGATCGCGTACTGCGGATCAGCAGCGTCGGCGGATTGGTCGATGATTGCAGCTCCACACGTGCTTGCGAAACCGTGGTCAGTCCATCCGCTCGTGTCGGTGCTACCACGCGAAAACAACGCGCCTCAAGCGAATCACCGGTCGCGCCGAGCAACGGGATCGTCATTCGCAATGGCTGACCGAGCGCGGACTGCACCCGCTCACTGCCGAACGACAGTGCGAACACGGATGGAGCCGACGCGATTGCAATTGCCACGCAAACAACACGCACGCAAAAACCGCCAGACACTGTCCACCGCGTCAACCCGAACTCCCCACGAAAACTCCGTCTATATCTCTGGTCGAGTGTAACCAAGAACAGACCTCGAAGCCACGAGTTCCCGCTCTATGGTGTGGCTTCGACGTTAAAGAATTCTCTGGTGCCGCGCATTTGGGCAATACGCTGCGTGAGCAATTCAAGATGTGCGGGCTCGTCCACGAAATTGAGCCCTTCGGTATTTACAAAAAGTACAGGGGCGACGTCGTAATGATGAAAGAAACGAGTGTAGGAATCAGACAATTGAGCAAGATATTCCGGTGTCATTTGTTGCTCATAGCGAATGCCACGACGTTTGACACGACTCATCAGCGTATCGAGCGAAGCCTGAAGCACGAGCACCAGATCGGGTTTGGGTGATTGTGGCTGCAAATGCGCATAAAGCTTCTGGTAGAGGGCAAGCTCGTCCTCGCCCAGATTCAATGCCGCGAACAGAGGGTCCTTATCGAGCAGAAAGTCGGCAACGATGGATCGTGAGAACAGGTTGAGCTGCGATAGCTGCCGCACCTGATCCGCGCGCTGAAACAGGAAGTTCAGCTGCGTGGCCAACGCATAGCGTGCGGGCTCCGCGTAAAAACGTTCAAGAAATGCATTCTCCCCAGGCGCTTCAAGCAACAGTTCTGCCGAGAGCTTCGCTGCGAGCTTGCGCGCGAGACTGGTCTTGCCCGCGCCAATGGCACCTTCGACGACCACGTAGCGCAGCGTACCTAATTCCATGCCGATACCTTTCTGCAAAGCGCCCTTGTCTTGGGCGGCAAGGCCTGGACGAGTGCAGCAGCCGATCCGTGTCCCGGGATGACAATGTCGTGGGCAATTTCAACCAGCGGCAGTAATACGAACGCGCGTTCGTGCATGCGGGGATGCGGTAACGTGAGCTGTTGGTCATGCATGACGAGATTGTCGTAAAGCAAAAGATCAATGTCGAGCGTTCGCGCAGCATTGCGTTCATCCGTGCGCACGCGACCCTGTGCCTGTTCGACGCGACAAGTCGCCAACCACAGATCAAGTGGCGACAGCGTTGTCCTTACAGCCACCACCGCGTTGACGTAGTCGGGCTGGGCCTCGACTGATCCCCAGGCGGGACTGCGATAAAGCGATGACTGCCGCAGCAGCTCGGTCTGCGCGATGCTTTTGATGCCGTGAAGCGCAGCGCCCAATTGTGCTGCCGGATTGCCAAGATTGCTGCCCAGCGCAAGATAGGCAACTGCTGCGCCGGTATCAACTTGCGCCACGACGAATTACTCCGATGGCGGCGTTTCGGCGGCCGTATCTCCATCCGCACCGCGCGAACGACGTCCGCGACCGCCGCGTGAGCGTCGGCGTCGTCCACCCGTGTCGCCGCTGCCATCGCCCGTGTTCGCGTGGCGCGCCTGCGCACGCTGGCGCTGGTTGATCAGTTCCTGACGAATATCGGGATCAGACTCAATGAAATTGGTCCACCAGTCGGCGAGCTCCTGCTCGACTTCGCCGGCGGCTGCACGCAACAACAGGAAGTCGTACGCCGCCCGAAAGCGTGCCTGTTCCACCATGCGCAGCGCGGCTTTGCTGGTGCGTTGCTCGAAGCGAGGTTGCATCAGCCAGATTTCCCGCGTAACACCGGCGAAACGCTGCGGCAGCGTGATGGTTTCCCGTTGCTCATCAAGCACTTCTTCCATCGCCTGCATGAGCGCCGGGATACGGTTCTCGCCACGACCTTCGATCTCTGTCCAGCGTTTGACGACTTCATGCCAGAGCAGGCTCGCGAACAGGAACGCCGGTGAAACCGGCTTGTCTTCCCGTACGCGACGGTCGGTGTTGTCCAGCGCGAGCTCAATGAACTTCTGTCCACCGGGTTGCTGATAAATCAGATCAAGCAGTGGCAGCAGTCCTTCTGCCAGACCGTGCTTGCGCAGTTCGGCGAGCGTTGCATTGGCATAGCCCGACAGCAGCAGTTTCTGGATTTCATCGAACAGCCGCGCTGGCGGCACGTTCTTGATCAGATCGGCGTGTTCCTTGATCGGCTTGGCCGTGGCGCTGGCAATCGTGCACTTCAGCTTGACCGCAAGGCGAACCGCACGCAGCATGCGCACCGGGTCTTCGCGATAACGGGTCTCCGCCTTGCCGATGAGCCGCAGGCTTCGCTTTTCGACGTCCTTGAGGCCGTCCAGATAGTCGACAACGATGTCGTGCGTCGGGTCATAGTAAAGCGCGTTGATCGTGAAGTCGCGCCGCGCAGCGTCTTCCGCCTGCGTGCCGTAAACATTGTCCGACGTGATGCGGCCGGTTGAATCAGATTCGACCTCGCCGCTGCCTTTCGTCGTATTGCTGCGGAAGGTCGAGACCTCAATCGTCTCGTCGCCAAACATCACATGGACGAGGCGGAATCGCCGCCCAATGATGAAGGCACGGCGAAACTCATGCTTGACGTCTTCCGGCCGGGCGTTGGTGGCAACGTCGAAATCCTTGGGCACGACACCGAGCAGGGCGTCACGTACAGCGCCGCCGACGATGTAGGCCTCGAAGCCGGCGCGCTGAAGCTTGTCGCAGACGTAAACCGCGTTTTTGCTCATGTGCTCGGGTCGGATGCCAAGTTTGGCCCCGGAGCTTTCGCGGCGGACGGCAGTTTTTCGGGGCAGGACGCGTTCGATAAGCGCTTTGATCATTCGCCAAAAGCCTATGAAAACCTGCCGCCACGCTGGAATGAGGGTCCGGCGCAAGTCCGACAGGCGCCCCGCAGTGTCGTCATTTCCCTGAAGCGTCGGCGGACGATGCAGGGAAATGACCCCGAGGGGCAGGTGGGAGGGATTTGCGCGAAGTATAGCGACGCCGCAGCATTCGCCCCGCAGGCGCAGTCAGGCCCGCATAAGGATTCCGCGACTAAAATGTTGCGACGCAACAACCCCGCAGCGATATAAGACGACATGAGCTTCGACAAACTTTCCCCCGGACGCGACGTTCCCAACGACATCAATGTCGTGATCGAAATCCCGATGAATGGCGAGCCGATCAAGTACGAGGTCGATAAGGCCACCGGCGCGATCTTTGTTGACCGCTTCATGTCGACGGCGATGCACTACCCCTGCAACTACGGCTACATCCCGAAAACGCTCTCCGGCGACGGTGATCCGGCCGACGTGCTGGTGCTCTCCCCGGTGCCGCTGATGCCGGGCGTCGTGGTGCGCTGCCGCCCGATCGGCATGCTTAAGATGCAGGACGAAGCCGGCAGCGACGAAAAGCTTCTGGCTGTGCCGGTCGACAAGCTCACCAGCATCTACCGCAACGTGCAGAGCCCGCGTGACCTGCCGCCGATCGAAGTGGATCGCATTACGCACTTCTTCGAGCATTACAAAGACCTGGAGCCCGGCAAGTTCGTCAAGGTGCTCGGCTGGACCGAGGCGGCCGACGCTCGCGCCGAAATCATTGCAGCGATGGAGCGTTTCAACGCCAAGAATTGAGCGCGCGTTGTTCTGGCGGGCGATCGCGGCGTTGCCACCGGTCTCCGTTGACGCCCCGTTCGCTCCATTCGCGCTTTCTGCGTTCCACTCGTCGCAGGCGACTGACGCAGCCGACCGTCTCCGCAAACATTCACCCATCGCAACCAACTCGATGGAGAAAAAAATGGGTGAATTCGCAAGTCAGGTCCTCAAAGGCACGCCTTATTGGGTGTGGGCCATCCTCGCCGCGCTGGTCGTGCTCGGCGCCCAGCAATTGCGTCCGCGCAGCGTCAAGCGCTACTCGGTCCTGATCGCGCCGGTTGCCTTCCTGATGGTCGGCCTGATGGCCGCAGGCCGCGGACCGGTCGGTTTCATCTCGTGGGCGCTGACACTGGTTTCGGTTGCCGCGTTTACCTT
>CAYMSY010000247.1:0-4692 GCA_964393195.1 uncultured Alcaligenaceae bacterium
CGCATCGAGATGTACCCGATCGACGAAGGACAGGCGGCGTGGCTCGCATTCGTTTCGGGTCAGCATGACTACCTGCCGATCCTCCCCGCCTCAATGTCGAACGTTGCAAAAACCGACGGCAAACTGAAACCGGAATACGTGCAGCAAGGCCTGCGCCTCTTCCCGCGCATGAAGCCGAATGTCTGGTACACGATGTTCAATATGACTGACCCGATCACGGGCGGTTACACCAGGGACAAGATTGCGTTGCGTCGCGCGATGTCGATGGGGTTTTCGCTCGATGAAATGATCCGCGTGGTGTTTCAGGGCGACGGCATTCCGGGCAAGGGCATCACGCCGCCGGGCGTGGTCGGACATGATGCGAAACGCCCGCGCGCGCACGAGTACGATCCGGAGCTCGCCCGCGCCCTGCTCGACCGCTTTGGCTACAAGGACCGTGACGGCGACGGTTATCGCGAAATGCCCGATGGTTCGCCGATGACGATTACCTATGTGGTCGGCAGCTCAGGCACCTCGCGGCAACTGGGTGAGATCTGGAAAAAGTCGATGGACGCCATCGGCGTGCGGCTGTCGATTGAGACGATGCGAACGCCGGACCTGCGCAAGGCGGCGCGGCAGGGTCAGGGCAAGATGGCACGTGAAGGCTGGAATGCGGACTATCCCGACGCTGAAAATTTCTTCCAGATGCTGATCAGTGCAACGGCACAACCCGGCGGCGAGAATTACGCGCGCTTTCAGTTCAAGGACCTGGACGAGCGCTACGAAAAGATTCACGCGATGCCCGAAAGCCCGGCGCGGCTGCGACTGATCAACGAGATGGAAGATATCGTGAAGTATTACGCGCCGTGGATCGCGCCGTGGCATGACGTGCAGTATTACGTCGAGCAGCCATGGTTGATGGGCTACAAACAACACCCCATCGGGCACGATGCGTGGGAGTATCTGGATATTGATACGGCCAAGCTGCCGAAGCAGTGAGCAAGCGGCCGCGCTGGCGGTATCAGTCGATCACCGGCCCCGCGTCACGCGACGCTGGTGCACCCGAGAACTGCGCAATCGCCACGCCACTCAGTGTCACCGCCGCGCCGATCAGCTTGATCGTCGTGTAATGCTCGCCCGCGAACGCCCATGCCACGAGCCCGGCCACGGGCGGCATCAGGTACATAAGCGGGGCCGTGCGCGCCACCCCGCGCACGCTGTTGACCCATCCCCACACCAGCCAACCCATGAAGGCCGACACCGTCACGCCCCAGACCATGGCGATCCACACGGTCAGCGGCACTTCCGCCCAGTTCACGGCGAGCCCCGCGGGCATCGAAAACAGCACCACCGGTACGCTGCCGATCAGCACGGCGTAAGTCATCGTCACCACGCCGCCCAGTCGCTCAATCATCGGTTTCGCAGCGACGGTGTAGTACGAAAAGAAGCTCGCCGCGACCAGCAAGAACAGATCGCCGCCAGACGCCGTCCAGTTGCTCGCGAGCAATTTATCGGAGAGAAAAACCAGTACGCCCGCAAACGCAATCGCCACGCCGATCACCTGCGCGCGCTTGAGATGTTCCACGCCCATCAGCCGCAAAATCAGCAACGTGAAAATCGGGCCGCAGGCAAGAATCAATGAACTCGAAAACGCCGTCGACCAGTGAATGCCGTAAGTCACCATGCTTACATGCAAAAAGTGCCCGGCAATACCGAGCCGCGCGAGGGTCCACAAATCGCTGCGTGACACACGCGGCCACTTCGTGCCGTAAGTGCGGAACAGCAAAGCCACCGCGCACACAGGCATGATCAGGTAGCGCGCAAACAAAAAGCCGCCGGGGCCAGTGGTGGCGTAGACGAACTTCTGGACGGTGAAGTTGACGCCCCAGACGATGATCGCGAGTGCGGCAGCGAGAGCGATTCCGGCGCGCCTGTCCTGCGCGGCGGATGAGAGAGGTTGCATGTTGGGCAAGATTTTAGGGCGCGGAAGCAGTGCTGCGGCGGGCTTGGTCGGATATACGAATACAAATGAACAATTTGCATCCGTTGTCATTCCCGCGAAGGCGAGAATCCAGACCGAAACGCGTTAGTGAGAGCGGAGAGTGACGCGTGGGCAACAAGTTGCCACCCTACAAAACTGGCGTCGTCCTCCGCGAAACCGGGAATCCAGACTCACGCACACCTACAAGTGAACTAAGTACGATAAACTAAGTCCATAACATTGAAATTCATTAGATCCCGTTATGAAAACCCACAACATCCACGAAGCAAAAACCCAGTTGTCCCGACTGGTCGATCAAGCCGTCAACGGCGAAGCCTTCATCATCGCCAAGGCCGGCAAGCCATTGGTGACGGTGTCGCGACTGGAAGCGCCCACCGCTGGCAGCGCAAAGCGCATTGGCTTCATGAAAGGCGAATTCACAGTACCGGACGATTTCGACCGCATGGGTGCGGAAGAAATTGAGCAACTGTTTGGCGTGTAGTTGGCAATTGACGATGCGCTATCTGCTCGACACACACATATTGCTATGGGCCGCCGCTGCGCCCAAAAAGCTCTCAAAGCCACTGACGGCACTGCTGCTGGACGAGGAAAACAGCTTGCACTTCAGCGCAGCGAGCATCTGGGAAATCGCCATCAAAGGCACGCTCGGTCGCGCCGACTTTCAGGTGCAGGGACGCGTATTGCGACGCGGCCTGCTCGACAACGGTTACAGCGAAATTACGATCACCAGCGAGCACGCACTGTACGCCGAAAATCTGCCACCAATTCACAAAGACCCGTTCGACAGAATCCTCATGGCGCAGGCCAACGTTGAGGGCATCACGCTGCTAACGTCGGACGAACTGGTTGCAAAGTATCCGGGGCCGGTGCGGTACGTTTAGCCGTAAGCTTGACGCGTGGGCAGCAAGCTGCCCAGCCTAAGAAACTGTATCCACCATAACGGCCAACAACCAATGAATTCATCAGAATCCGCTTTAGCCGTCATTCAAAGACTTGTACTAGGCTCATCCTATTCCGTAGTCAAATATGATGGGAGCAGTTGGTCATTCTTTTTCGACGGTCAGGTATGGCTCGCGGCGTATGCGGTGGAATTCCCAGAGGCAATGTCAGTGGTTGACCAAATTCGCACAAAAATGCCTCAGGTACTGAAAGAGCATGACAGCGAAGATCAAGGCACGGCTGTAATGGCATTGAAAAACAGAGGCATTCCCGTCACAGATGTTTCAATCGTCGCGAACAACCAGCTAAGTTTCGAATTTGAGAATGGTCACTCAATGCTTGTAAAGACTGATACCGCTGTAGTTGACTGGCATTGGTCATTCAGCGCGAAAGACACCTCGCCATACGTGGAGGCAATCGTCGCTTGTTTCCACCCGGAAGAAAAACTGTAAGTTCACAGTAGTCTCAGTGCATTCACCTGCGGCGTCGCCGATGACTTTGCGTCGCGGCTAAGCGTCGAACGTTGCCACTTTCCGCCTTGCGCGCTAGGCCAGGTATGGCAAACGTCAAGCGCCTCAGGCAAACGTATACCCCTCATTCTTAAGCGGCAGATTACGAATTGGTTTTCCGGTAGCCGCAAACACGGCATTCAAAACCGCCGGCCCCACGACGCAAATCGTCGGCTCGCCCACTCCACCCCAGAAGTCAAAAGTAGGCACCAGCACGGTTTCTACTTTTGGCATTTCGGCGAGCTTTAGCAGGCGGTAAGTATCGAAATTCAGTTCTTTCATGCGGCCGTTTTCTACGGTGACTTCGCCGTAGAACATGGCGCTTAGGGCGAAGGCGACTGAGCCTTCTATTTGCGCGGCGACCTGATCGGGGTTGACGACGTGGCCGCTGTTGAGGGCGAAGGCCATGCGGTGCACCTTGATTTCGCCTTTCGGGCTCACGCTGACTTCTGCCGCTGCGGCGGAGTAGCTGGCGTAGCCCATGAACTGCGCGATGCCTTTGTGACGGCCCGGCGCGAGCGGTTTGTTCCAGTCGAATTTCGCAGCCGCCGCGTTGAGCACGGCCAGATGTTTCGGATGATTTTTCAATAGCGCGCGACGGAATTCGAGTGGGTCTTTGCCTGCCGCTTTCGCGCACTCGTCCATGAAGCATTCGGAGTACACACCGTTCTGATTGGTGTTCACGCCGCGCCACGGGCCGACCGGAACGTGCGTATTGCGCATCGCGTATTCGGTGAGCAGATTGGGCACGGTGTAGCCCCATTGCGCGTCGTGTGGCTGCTGCCACAGTCCCTGCATCTGCCGCTCGTCCTTGCCGTCCTTGATGGCGAGCGGATTGACCCAGGCGTTGATTGACTGGCCGGAAATGCGGATGTGCATGCCGACCAGGTCCCCCTTGTCGTCGAGGCCTGCCGTCATTTTCGCCATCGAAATCGGACGATAGAAATCATGCGCTTGGTCTTCTTCTCGGCTCCACAAAAGCTTGATGTGCGTTCCCGGAAACTGTTTGGCGATGAACGTTGCCTGCTGCACATAATCCTGCTGACCGCCGCGTCGACCGAAGCCGCCACCGAGATCCATCTTGTAGATCTCGCATTTGTCGAGTGGCAAGCCCGACGACTCGGACAGCGATGTGTGTGACGCCTCGCCGTTTTGCGTGGGCACCCAGGCCTCCGCGCGCTCGGGCGTGTAGCGCACGGTGCACCCCATCGGCTCCATGCAGGCGTGCGACAGGAACGGCGTGCTGTACGTGGCCTCGATCTT
>CAYMSY010000247.1:4702-5132 GCA_964393195.1 uncultured Alcaligenaceae bacterium
TTTCTTCGCGGCGCCAGCGATGGCTTTCAGCGCGTCGCCTTCCACGCGGCCTGCGTACTGGCCACCGGTTTCGACGAGACCGGCCCGGAGCGACGCGGCAATCGTGGCGCTGGACGCCTTGGCGTACTGGCCTTCGTCCCACACGATTGGCAATTTTTCCAGCGCCGTTTTCGCGCGCCACCAGGTGTCCGCGAGAACGGCGACCGTGCCTTCGTTCACGCGCACCGCGCCCTTGACGCCGCGCATGCCCTTGATTTTTGATTCGTCAAAACTCACAAGCTTACCGCCATGCACCGGGCAGGCTTTGATCGCCGCGCAGAGCATGCCCGGGAAGCGCAAGTCCGCTGCGTACACTAGCGAGCCGTTGAGCTTCGCCTTGGTGTCGAGGCGGCGCATCGGCTGCCCGGCGACCTTCCACTCGCGCGGGTTG
>CAYMSY010000248.1:0-5117 GCA_964393195.1 uncultured Alcaligenaceae bacterium
CGGTTCTGCTGAACGAAGGTCTGGCGGTTGGCGTTGTGACCGCCATTGCCGGCGCAACACGTATGGTTCTCAACGTGACGGGGCTTGCCGGTCACGCAGGGACGGTGCCGATGGGATCGCGTCAGGACGCGTTGGCTGCAGCTGCCGAGATGATCCTGTTTGTCGAGCGATATTGCACTGAAAACGCCGGGCTCGTCGGCACGGTGGGCAAACTCTCGGTCAAACCTGGCGCCATCAATGTCATTCCGCAGGATGTCGAATTCACCATTGATGTGCGCTCGGGCGACGACAGCATTCGTGCCGCCGCGCTCGCGGCACTCAAGATTGAACTGCCGGCAATCGCCCGCCACCGCAGTGTGAAGTTGCGGGTCGAAACACTCTATGACGCCGACGCTGCTCCCTGCGATCCGACCTTGCAAAAGCAGTTTGACGCAGCGATCGCAGCTCAGGGCATAAAGCCACGCTATCTGCCAAGCGGCGCGGGCCATGACGCAATGGTGTTTCCGGCTGTCGCGCCAATGGCCATGCTGTTCGTACGCTGTGGCAATAACGGCATCAGTCATCACCCCGACGAAACGATGACGGCGGAGGACGCCGAAATCGCAACCGAAGTGTTGCTGCATTTCTTTGAACACTATCAGCCGCCCGTCTTTGTCGCATCGAAAGCGCAGCGTGTCGAGCGTCCCGCCAAACCCTTCTGAATATCCATGACGATTGAATCCACCATCGCGTCTTACGTCGACGCCCACCACGGCGAGCAGATTGACTTCCTGCGCCAGATCGTCCGGGTACCGTCCGATACACCGCCCGGCAACAACAATCCACCGGCAGAAAAGGCGGCAGAACTATTGACTGCGAAGGGTTACCGCGTCGAGCGATTCGCTGTGCCTGAGCAGCGCGTGCGCGACTACGGCATGGTGTCGGTGACCAATCTCATCGTGCGCCACACGTTCGGCAGCGGTGGTCCCACCATCGCACTCAATGCCCATGGGGACGTCGTTCCTCCGGGCGACGGCTGGTCGTTTGATCCGTATGGTGGCGAGGTGAAAGACGGTCGCATGTATGGTCGCGGTGTTGCGGTCAGCAAGAGTGACATCGCGAGCTTTACCTTCGCGCTCGAGGCATTGAAAGCCGCAGAGAAAGCCGGCGCAAAGTTCAATGGTGCTGTCGAGCTGCATCTCACCTACGACGAAGAGTTCGGTGGCCTGGTCGGACCGGGTTACCTGCTTGAGATCGGAGCGACCAAGCCGGACTACGTGATCGGCGCCAGCTTCAGCTATGCCATCGTCACTGCGCACAACGGCTGCCTGCAGTTTGAAGTCACGGTGCATGGCACGGCCACCCACGGTTCAATGCCCGAGACGGGTGATGATGCCCTGCAGGCGGCAACGGCAATTCTCAACGCGATTTACGGCAAGCTGCCCGATCTCGCCAAGATCAAATCGAAGGTCGCGGGCATCAACACGCCGACGATGCTGGTCGGTCAGATCAACGGCGGCACCAACACCAACGTAGTGCCCGGCAAGGTGGTGCTCAAGATGGATCGCCGCATGATCCCCGAAGAGAGCCCGGCCGAAGTCGAAGCAGAAGTGCGCGCGATCATCGAAGGCGCAGTCGCGGGTCGCCACGGCATTCGCGTCGAGATTCGGCGCATTCTGCTCGCCAATGCGATGAAACCGGTGGCGGGTCAGGAAAAGCTGGTCGCCGCGCTGCAAAAACACGGCGAGCGCGTGTTCGGTGAACCAATCCCGGCGATTGGCGTGCCGCTGTACACCGACGCACGTCTGTACGGCGAAGCGGGCATTCCCGTTGTGCTCTACGGCGCGGGACCGCGCACGGTACCGGAATCAAACGCCAAACGTGCGGACGAGAATTTGTTGCTGGAAGATCTGCGCAAGGCGACACAGGTGGTGGCGTGTGCGGTGGCAGACTTGCTGACGACGTCCTGAGCGAGGCTCGTTTGCCCTGCTTGAATTGAGTTTGCGGAGCAATTTTTCCATTCAGCTTTTCGACAGAATGCCCATTTCGCAGGGCTTTCGCTCGCAAATGATCAATAGTCGACTTTTTGGCGATTTTTAATCTGAGCCTTTATTGAATAAGGGTTTCATTAAAAAGCTGTTAAATGGAAATGCCCAATTTCAGGCACGTTGAACCTGTGGCGACTGGTAGCAACGATACCTACCCAGTCACGTTCATACAATCGTTTCCGAAACCGGGACAGGATATTAAATTGGACGACCGTCGTCGGTCGCTGAAAGCTGCGCGATACAGTCGATGACGTCGGACAGCGATACGCTGACATCGCAGCGAGATGCGACCGCAACAACGAAAGCAATCATGGCAACAGTAAGACAAGGCAACCAATCCGTCCTGATGGTCGTCGACGTACAGACGGGTGTGATGCAGGAGTGTCAGAACGCAGCGCCGACTATTGCCAACGTAGCCCGCACGGTGCAGCGAGCGCGGGCGGCACAGGTGCCGGTTATCTGGGTGCAGCATGAGAGCGGCGAGCTCAAACGCGACAGCGACGCCTGGCAATGGGTGCCGGAGTTGCTGCCCATGGCAGGCGAGACGCGCATCTACAAGACCTTCAACTCCGCTTTCGAGCAGACCGATGCCGACGACGTGCTGGCGCGGTTGGGTGCCACGCGCATCGTGCTCGCCGGTGCACAAAGCAACTGGTGCATTCGCGCCAGCGCATATGGCGCGCTTGAGCGTGGCTACGATCTCACACTGGTGAAGGACGCGCACACCACGTCCGACATGGATCTCGGCGACGGCACCACGATAGATGCCGCCACCATCGTGCGCGATCTCAACCTCACCATGAAATGGCTTGAATATCCGGGGCGCCGCAACGGCACCGCGACGGCGCACGAGGTGGAGTTCTAGGCGGGGTTGGAGTGCCGGTTCTTGACCCCGCCTACTCCGGGCAACATCGTCAGCTCAGCCAGCGCGTGAAATCCTCTACCGCCACCCTCGGCGTGTGAAACGTATTCACGAGCGCCTTTTCATCTGCATGTCCGAGTGACATGCCGCATACCATCAGTTCGGCATCACCCATGCCGATGATGGGTGCGATGATTTTGGCAAAGCCGTTCCACGCTGCCTGCGGACAGGTGTGCAGACTGCGTGCCCGCGCGGCGATCATGATGTTCTGCAAAAACATGCCGCAATCGACCAGGCTGCCGCGCCCCATCACGCGATCAATGGTGACGAACAAACCAACCGGTGCGTCGAAGAACCTGAAATTGCGTTGGTGCTGCGCATGCATCGCATCCTTGTCTCCCTTGGTGATGCCAAGCAACCCGTAAAGGCTCCAGCCATTCTCGCGACGACGGTCGATATACGGACTCACCCACTTTTCCGGGTAGTAGTCGTACGCCTCACGATAGTCTGCCGCGAGTTCAGGATTGGCACGTATCGCATCATGCGCGGCGCACACCTCACGCACGACGCGATCACGTGCATCCCCCTGCACCACGTACACACGCCAGGGCTGCGTGTTGGTGCCGCTCGGCGCGCGTGCAGCGACACGCAGGATGTCACCGATAGTTTCGCGGGCTATCGGCGTGGGCAGAAAGGCGCGCGCCGAAAAACGGCTTTCGATCGCGGCGTCCACACTTGCTGCGTCCGCAATTTTTGTTGTGACTTGCATGGTCTGTTTTTGGTCATTTACTTTTCTTGCTGGCGTCATTCTCTCGGAACGCGGGCATCCAGAGAGGTGGCTATCGCAGTCACTATGGTTGGGCACAAACTCTTCACGTGCCCTGAATCCCGGCGTTCCTCAAGGATGACGACCTGGGGGGTGGACGCGCAAGAAAAACGGCGCTAGAAACCCACCGCCCCACCATCACGTCGACAGTCGCTGCCAGTAACGTAACCGTTTTCCGTCTTCCAGATGATCTGGCCGGAACCAAAGTCCATGTAGCTGTCCTTGTTCTCTTTCAGTTTGTGGCCGCGTTTCGCCATCTCATCACGCACCGCCGGTGGCGCCCACGGCTCGAGGTCGAGCTCCAGTCCCTTTTCAACGCGGAACCGCGGACCATCGAGTGCGGCTTGCGGGTTTTCGCCAAAGTCGATCATGCGGATCGCCGTCTGCATATGACCCTGCGGCTGCACATGCCCGCCCATCACGCCGAATGCACTTTGCGGCTGACCGTCTTTGAGGATGAAGCCCGGGATGATAGTGTGGAACGGACGCTTGCCACCGGCCACGCAGTTCGGATGCGTCGGGTCGAGCACGAAACCATTGGCGCGGTTTTGCAGGGAGATGCCATCCACCACGACGCCCGAGCCGAAGCCCATGTAGTTCGACTGAATCAGCGACACCATCATGCCGCTCTCATCGGCGGCATTGAGATACACCGTGCCGCCGCGCAACTCGGCGCTCGGCGAGAAATCCTGCGCACGCTTCATGTCGATAAGTTTGGCGCGACTCTTGAGGAAGTCACGGTCGAGCATCGCCGCGGGCGACACGTTCATGTACGCCGGGTCGGCCACCTGCGCATGCACGTCACGGAACGCGAGCTTCATCGACTCAATCGCCAGATGCCAGTAATCGGGGTGATTCGGCCCGAGTGATTTCACGTCAAACTCTTCCATCATGCCGAGCGCCATGAGCGCGGCGATGCCCTGTCCATTCGGCGGAATCTCGGCGACCTCATAGCCGCGATAGCTGGTGCGAATCGGTTCGACCCAGTCAGCGACGTGCGCCGCGAGATCAATGCCGGTCATCAGCCCGCCATTGGCCTTGGCATGCGCCACGATGCGCGCCGCGAGCTGGCCACGATAGAACGATTCGCCCTCGCTTTCTGCGATCAACCGTAGCGACTCTGCTTGCGCCGGATTGCGAAACAGTTCACCCGGCAACGGCGCGCGACCGTGCGGCATAAAGTGCTGCGCATAGCCGGGTTGCTTTTCCAGAATCGGCACCGCGCGCGCCCACTGACCAGCGATGATCGGCGTGACCATAAAGCCGCGCTCGGCGGTATCAATCGCGGTTGCGAGCAAATCGGCAAACGGCAGCTTGCCGTAACGCTTCGACAGCGCCATCCAGCCCGCCACCGCGCCGGGGACAGAAACCGCCATCCAGCCGCGCTCCGGCATCGTCTGCA
>CAYMSY010000249.1:0-5115 GCA_964393195.1 uncultured Alcaligenaceae bacterium
TCGGTGTTCGCTTTACTGGTAATAGTCGTGTGGTTCCGCTACCCACCAAACTCCAGAAAGAAAACGCTGCCCGTGACGCTACGCGAGTGAGCGACGCACGGACTGATTCATTCGGTCTACCGGACGACTATATTGGTAACTCAAGTGTCAGGCGCATCAAGCGTCGCAGACACCGGGAGTGAACATGCCTTCAGTCTTCGATAAATTGAACTTGAAGCTTCAGCGCGAGATTCTCATTATCAACGCGCCGTCCTCTTTCGAATCGGAGCTGGCTGCGCTTAAAGACGTGGTTGTGCTTCGTGATGCAAAGAAGGCGAAGACGGTTCACTTTGCCATCGCTTTCGCTACGAGGCAGGCCGAAGTCGACGCGCTGTCGCAAACGCTCGCGAGCAAGGCGGAGGGCGATGCGCTGTTGTGGTTTGCCTATCCCAAGGGCACATCGAAGCGCTACCAGTGCGAATTCAATCGCGATACCGGCTGGGACGTTTTGCGCAGCACAGGCTTCGACAGCGTGCGCATGGTGGCCATCGACGAAGACTGGTCAGCGCTGCGATTCCGGCGTGTGGAGTTTATTAAGGTGGTGGGGAAGCAGCCACGTGTTTATGACCTCCTTAGCGCACGCGTGGGCAACAAGTTGCCCCCTACGACTATAGTGGCGACATGCACAGAGAACATGTTCAAACACTGATCGCGACGAGAGAATCTGATGGAACCGCAGCGAAAAACCGCCTTGGAATTACTGGGTATTCAGCAAACGCTTATTGATCACGAGCCGATCTTTCATCGCGCAGAATTCGGACGGACACGCGCCGATTTTGACGCCATGATGGCGCCGGAATTCTGGGAGATCGGCGCATCGGGTCAACGCTATGGACGCGAATATGTTCTGAATACGCTGGAGCAACGGTACGCGGCGCCGTACGATGACGAATGGAAAACCGGCGATTTCTACTGCCAAGAGATTGCGCCGAAGAATTACTTGCTTACTTACACGCTGTGGCAAGGTCCGCGCGTCACCCGTCGCGCAACGATTTGGCGAGAGTCCGCTATCGGCTGGCTAATCGTCTTTCATCAAGGCACAGTAGTCGAAGACGCGTAGTCATTTATGTGGGCACCCATTCCCTCGCGTACGCGCTAGCCATTCAAACTGGCATCGACAGCTTTTTGCTGGAACGGCTGTCGCATTGGGCATAGAGCGCATTTACGCCGAAAACCGACTATCGCTATAAATGTGCACTACGCCCATATGAATAAGGCATTCAGCCAAAAGCTGTTACCAAAAATTCCCTAGGCAAACGACGGAATCGAGCCGTATTTACCGCCCAAAACCGTCTCGCTTTGCGCGCTAGAGAATCCCCACCAGTCGCGCAGCAGCGTGGCGTACAGCGAGCGGTAGTCCTGGGTGAAGATCAGATTGCCGTCGCCCGAGAGCTGCGTGAGTGACGGGTGCGCGCCCTTGATGCCCCCCTTCACCGCCCCGCCGAGTACGAATTGCGTGTTGGCGGTGCCGTGGTCGGTGCCGCCGCTCTGATTCTCTTTGGCGCGACGGCCAAATTCGCAATAAGTCACGATGACCGTGTCCTGCCAGCGACCGAGTTCAGTCGTCGCCTGCTTGACGGCGACGATGCCCTCGGCGAGCTGTTTGAGCAGCGTCTGCTGGGTGTTCAACTGCCCCTGATGGGTGTCGAATGAACCGAGCCCGACGCGCAGCGCGGCCACGCCCGGCGACGCGGCGACGACCTGCATCGCCGTCTTCACCTGCTGGCCGAACGCATGCGTCGGGAATTCGGTTTTCAGTGTTGCCTTCGGGTTGAGGTTGAGCGACGCGCTCTGTGCCTCGCCCTCAAGCCGCAAGATGTGTTGCAGCGCCTTGTTGCTGGCGCGGCCATGTGGATCGGCGAGCTTGGCCTGACGCAGGAAAGCCTCGGTCGACGCGATGGACAGGGCCCGAGCGCCATTGGCAAACGGGCCGAGATCGCCACCGCCGACGGCGATACCATCGGCCACGAACGTTTTCGGGGGCGCTACGGAATTGAAGGCCCGTGCCAGCCAGCCTTCGGCCAGATAATCCGCCGAGTTCGATCCCGTGTCCCAGATTTCAATCGAACGGAAGTGCGACAGATTGGGTTGCGGATAACCGAGGCCGGTGACGGCGGCCAGCTCGCCCTTCGCCCACAGCGGCATCAGCGGCTCCAGCGCCGGATGCAGGCCGAACTTGTCGGAAAGTTGCAGCACCTGGTCGCGCTTGATGCCGACAGTCGGGCGCAGTGTCGCGTAGGCGTCGTCGGTGTATGGAATGAAGGTATTGAGGCCATCGTTGGCGCCCTTGAGTTCAACCAGCACCAGCAGACGCTGGTACGGGTTGGCCGTTGCGCCTTGCGCGAAGGACGGTAGCGCAAGGATGCCAGCGGTGCTGCCCAGGGTTGCGAGAAAGTCACGTCGATTCATGCTGCCGCTCCGCTACTTGAGTTGATACATCGGATCGAGTGCCAGCGTGCGCAGTCCAGCGAGCGTGCGCGGCAGCTCGGGCGTCGCCTGCACGGGCGGACCCGCGAGTACCGTGCGCCAGACGCGTTCGTTGTTCATTGATGGCGGTTGCAGCGCAAACCATTGTTCAGCACTGAAGAAATATTGCCCGCGCAACTGGTTCGAGACGCCGAACGGCGGCAGATTGTCCATGTTGATGCCGCCGCCGGACAGCGCGACATCGCCGCGCGCGGCCAGCCGCATCTGCGCGCGCTGCCGTCGCTCGCCCGCCATGTCGCGATCCATGAGCTGGGCCGTGGTTTGCGCCATCGGTTGTGTCATGCCGGTGCTGCCGGTCGCAGCCATGTCCGTTTTCACCATTTCATCGGCACGGAACAGGCGGTTCAGGAAGCCCTTGCGCGCCAGCAGCGTTGTCGTGTTGAGCCAGGCGTCGCCGACCGGCCAGCCCTTGACGTTGGGCGGTCCGAACAAATCCTGTCCGAGCTGGCGCAGGATGATGGCGAACGGCGCCGGATCTTCCACCGAGAAGCGGAACTGTCGCAGCGAACCAATCACCAGATCGACGGGTGACTTCACCAGTGCGCCGCGATTGTCCTGAGCCCAGAACGCGTCGGCAAGAAACATCGCGCGCAGCAACGGCTTGATCTCGTAGTTGGCCGCACGCCACGTCGCAGCCAGCTGCCGGATCGTCGCCGCGTCGGGTTCAGGCGACACAAATTCGCGCCACAGCTTGCCGACGATGAACTCGCTGGTCGCCGGCTGTTGCAGCAGGATCGTGACCACGTCGTCTCCGTTGAAGCGCCCGCTTGCGCCGAGGATCGTCTTGTTGCCATCGTCGTGAACGGCACGGCGGAAGCGGAATTCGCCCGCCTCCGGGTCAATGCTCCAGCCGGTGAAGGCGCGCGCGACTTCCTTGATGTCCTGTTCGCTGTAATGGCCTTCACCCAGCGTAAACAGCTCCATGACCTCGCGGGCAAAGTTCTCGTTCGGAGCGCCCTTGCGGTTCTGCGCGCCGTCAAGGTAGATCAGCATCGCCGGGTCCTTGCTGACTTCGCGCAGCATCGCCGCGAAGTTGCCGGTTGCGTAGCGGCGCAGCATCACGTTCTGGCGATACATCAGGCTGGCGACGCGTACTTTCTGCTGTGAGGTCGCGAAGTGGTTGTGCCAGAAGAGTGTCATCTTCTCGGTCAACGGCGTCGGGGTGGACAGCATCTCGGCGACCCACCAGGTGCGCAGCTCCAGCCCGCGCTCAACCTGCTCGCGCCGGTTCGCCTTCATGCGCTCTTCCTGCGTCATGTCCGGGCGGTAAACGCGCTCGTACTTCGCAGTCCATGCCGGCGCCGGATAAGCCGCCTGTCGGCGCGTTTCTGCGAGCAGGCGATCAACACCCTCTGCGCGCGTGAGCTTCGCATAGTCCTCGATTTCCGCCGTTTGCGCCGCGAAGCTCGTACGGTTGAGCAGGTGTCGCGCTTCGTCAAAGCCCATGGCTGGTGACGCGCGTGCTGGCACCTGTGCGGAGGCGATGCTCGCGACCAGCAACAGCGCAATCATGCAGACGACAAGCCACCAGAAGGTGGGAACGATGGATCGACTCGGGTGATGCTGCATGCCTGTCCCCTGAAAATCAAACGTACGGTCGATGCGTTTGATCGCATCGACCGTTTTTGTCGGTGTTGCCCGACGACGAAACTTACGCTGGCTTCCTGGCGTTGTGTTTCTTCTTGTAGATATGACGGCTCGCCTGATTCTGGTCATGGCGAAGCTTGGCGCGTTCCGCCGCAGTCACTTTGCCGTCGGCCTTGAACGCCTTCTTCTCGGCCTGAATGGCGCGCTGTTCGGTCTTCAGCGCTGCGGCCTCTTTCTTGGTCAGCTCGCCGCTGGCGACGCCCTGATTGATGCGGCCCTGCTGGTTTTCTTGACGCTCCTTCACGACCGGTGTTGCAGGCTGCGCTGCGGCGATGCTGCAGGTCAGCGCGGTAATCAAGGTGGCGAGAACGATTCTGGTTTTCATGCTGATGCTCCTGAGGGATTGATTTTTCGGTAAGGTCATATCGTCACGATGAGCATGCAACGTGAGAGCTTAATGAGTCGCCGACGATTTATCCGTGTTCGGAGCGTGCGCTTTGTAAGCACTTGTTACCGCTTGCGCATTGCAAGGTGCCGTTCATCCCCTTTGAGTTGGTCTGTCGCTAGTTAGAGACGGTGTTTTCTCATTGAAATCAATGACTTGAGTGATTGCAGAGAATCCGCTGTCGCGACCTTGCGACAGATTCGCGGCCAAATCATCAATAAATCGTGCCAGAACGCAAATATTTATCGTTGCGTGTCACATAAGTCGTTGATACAGCGTCTATTTCTGTGAGTGGCACGGAAGCCGCTAATACACCGCGTCGAAGTGAGGTTTGTTATGGATATGTTTTCACCCAGCGTCTATGAGTCCGCTCTGAACCGAGTTCAGGAGCCCGTTGTTCCCGCATCCGGCGCATTAGCCGAAGACGGCGAGAGCAAGGCGCTTCGTGAGTTTGCGGCGCTTGGTGATCGTGTATCTGCGGCGCGCCTCATTGTCTGACCACGCGGGGGTGTTTTCCTCCCCCGGTCACCCCTGCGTGTATTTCTCGTGATCCCCCT
>CAYMSY010000250.1:0-5107 GCA_964393195.1 uncultured Alcaligenaceae bacterium
GCGCGTGACGTCATGCGCGTCCTGGAAAACGACCCGCGTGCGCCGATTGATCTGCGGCAGAAGGCTTTGCGACTGGCCGGACGCATGATTGAGCATGATCCTGACGTACGTGGGGGCGACGGTTTTGCCATTGCCCGCGACATTCTCGACTCCGGACGTGCGCTGGCGCGGATGAATGCGATCGTTACGGCACAGGGCGGTCGCGGCTTTGATCACAATCACGCCAGGCTGGGCGCCATCACGTTCGACGTGCTCGCACCGCAGGCAGGCGTGGTCGCCGGTATCGACAACTTTCAGATCGCCCGCATCGCACGACTGGCGGGTGCGCCAAAGGTACAAGGCGCGGGGGTCGAACTGTTCCACAAGCTCGGCGAAACTGTCGCAGCGGGCGATCCGCTCTATCGCGTGTACGCAGAGTTTCCTGCGGACCAAGCCTTTGCGCGACAGGCGGCCGCCAAAGCCACCGGCTACAGCATCGGCGGTGCCGATGAGGTGCCACACGTCTTCGTTGAGTTTTGATGAAGCCTCTGTTGCTCCATTTTGATGATGAGCAGGCAAGCGCAATGCGGCTTGCCCGTGCGGCCGGGCTCACGGCCGAATGTGTACAGCGGCACCGCTTCCCCGACGGCGAACTGAAACTCACCCTGCCCGCTACGCTGCCGCAGCAGGTGATTCTGTTTCGTTCGCTGGATCAGCCCAACGAAAAACTCGTCGAACTATTGCTCACGGCACAAACCGCACGACAGCTGGGTGCCCGGCATATCACGCTGGTTGCCCCCTATCTCGCCTACATGCGACAGGACATCGCGTTTCATCCCGGTGAAGTCATCAGTCAGCGCGTTGTCGGCAATTTTCTCGCCAGTCTGTTTGACGCCGTGGTAACCGTAGATCCGCACCTGCACCGCGTCGCAACACTGCAAGAGGCGATTCCAGTCGCGCAGGCCATCGTCGTGAGCGGAGCGCCGTTGCTCGCCGATCTGATCGTCGCGCATCGACCCGGTGCGCTGCTGGTGGGACCGGACGAGGAGTCGGCGCAATGGATTGCGCAGGCTGCCGCCCGCCACGGCTTCGACTACGCGGTCTGCCGCAAGCTGCGCCGTGGAGATCGCGACGTTGAAGTCGTGTTGCCCGAGGTTTCGGTGGCAGGTCGTGCGGTGGTGCTGCTCGACGATATGGCGAGCACCGGTCACACCGTGGCGCGCGCCGCCGAGGCATTGCTGGCGGCGGGTGCAACGAGCGTGGACGTGGCCGTAACCCACGCGCTGTTCGCCGACGATGCGCTGACCGTAATGAAAAGCGCGGGCATTGGCGAGGTGTGGAGCACTGACTGTATCGCGCATCCCACCAACGCCATCAGCATGGCGTCCGCGCTGGCGACCGCTCTGCCCTGAACTGCGTCGGGACCGCGTATCCGCCCGCGTAGGCGACGGCTCTATCATTGAGTCATGAATGAAGTTTCCCGAAAACGGCGCGGTTCGGCGTCGCGCGCCAGTCTGCCGATCGTTCGCCTCAAGAGCGAACGCAAGTATGTCCACCCGCTGATCTTCCAGAAAATGGTCGAGCGGCCCGGTGAACGCATCGTGCCCGGCAGTCTGGTCGAGGTCGTGAGTGTCGATAATGAATTCATCGGCCGCGGCATGCTCAACATGCAGGCACCGATGGCGATCCGCCTGCTGACCGAGAAACAGGACGACATCGTTGATGCGCAGTTCATCGCAGAAAAAGTGGCCGATGCCGTGCGTCTGCGTCGCGACATTTACCGGCTGGATGAAGTCACCGACAGCTATCGTGTGATTCATGCCGAAGGCGATGGTCTGTCCGGTCTGATCGTGGATCGTTTTGGCGATGTACTGGTCGTATGTTTTTATGCGGCGGGCATGTTCCGCATGCAGCACTGGATTTTCGATGCGCTGCTGATGCAGTTCCCGAACGCCCAGATCTTCGCGTTTGGCGATGACAACGCACAGAAGCAGGAGGGCTTCGACTGCCCACCGGGCAAACCGCCGCACGGTGGAAAGCCGGTGACGATCACCGAGCACGACGTCAAGTTTTTTGTGCAGATCGGCGGCAAGCACAAGACTGGTTTCTTTTGCGACCAGCGTGACAACCGCAAGCGCTGGGGCGAACTGGTCGCTGCGACGAAGAGCACCAGCATGCTTGATCTCTGCTGCAATTCCGGCGGCTTCGCGGTGTACTCGGGCACGAATGGTGCGACCGAGATCACGGCGGTCGATCTCGATGAAGAGGCCGTCGATTTCGCGACACGCAATCTGCGCCTCAACAACATCAAGGCCAAAGTCACGCAGGCCGACATTTTTCCGTGGCTGCGCGAAGCGCAGGAAGCGGGCAAGCGCTGGGATGCGGTCGTGCTCGACCCGGCGAAGATGACGCGTTCGCGCGACGAAGTGATCGAGGCGCTGAAGAAGTATCTCGACATGAACAAGCTCGCGATGAGTGTCGTGAAGCCGGGTGGATTGTTCCTGACCTGTTCGTGCACGGGCGTGGTGAGCGAGGAGCAATTCCTCGACATGCTGCGCCGTGCGGCGTTCTACGCGGGTCGTGAATTGCAGATTCTCGAAGTGCGTGGTGCCGGGCCGGATCATCCGTGGCTCGCGCATGTCAACGAGAGCCGTTATCTGAAAGCTGTCTTCTGCCGGGTGCTTTGATGTTGCCGTTCCAGTCCATTTCCTTCACTGCCGTTCAACCGGGAAAACGCGTCCTGATTACCGGCGCCGTTCATGGCAACGAACTCGCCGGCACGCATGGCATTCGCCGCGTCGTCGCTGAAATCGAAAATGGCGCGCTTGAAATTGCGCGTGGCTCCGTGACTTTCGTGCCGATCACTAATCCGAAAGCCTATGCGCTCAAACGCCGCATCGGGGACCGCAATCTCAATCGCAATCTCGCACCAACGGACGCGCCGACCGAATTCGAGGATCACATCGCGAACTGGTTGTGCCCGCTCATGGCGAAGCATGAGGTGCTGCTCGACCTGCACTCGTTCCAGGCGCAGGGACAGGCATTCGTGATGGTGGGGCCCGAGACCAACGCGGGTCCGCTGGAGCCGACGATTCACGGCGATACGGAACGTGACTGGGCGCAGCGTCTCGGCGTGAAGCGCGCGGTCGACGGCTGGCTTTCGACCTACGCGGTCGGCGTGGAAGAGCGCCGCGCACGCGCGGCCACGCAGAATCCGACCGCTGGCAAGCGCCATGATCTGGACGCCAAGTATGGCGTTGGCACCACCGAATACATGCGCACGACGGGTGGCATGGCGCTCACGCTTGAATGCGGCCAGCACGAGGACCCGCACGGCCCCGAGGTGGCGTATCGCGCAATCCGCAACACGCTGGCGCTGTTCGGACTGACGGACGAACCGGCGCCCGCGCCCGCCACCGACGTTGAAGGCCTGCACCTCGGCACCGTGGTCGACAAATTCGACAAGGCCGATGCCTTCTCGCGCGCCTGGCAGAGTTTTGACGTGCTCAAGGCTGGCGACGTGATCGGCACCCGTGCCAACGGCGAAATCGTGCACGCACCGCGTGACGGCTACATCGTGTTTCCAAACGCGGTCGCCGAAGCCAATCACGAGTGGTTTTACCTCGCCGAGGCGACTGCGCGTTTCAGAAAATAAGGTATCAGCTTTTTTCTGAAGTCCTTATGTGAAAAGGGCTCAGGCTCGTTTTATGCGATAAGTCGACTTTCGCCGATTTTCCGTATTGAGCCCTTTCTGGATGGACGTTTCACGAAAGAGCTGATTGGTTTTTCGCCTCAATTCAGCACCGTGAAATCGGGCAATCCGGACGTCGTCACCATCACCACGCGCTCGGCGATTGCGTAATTTGCGTGGCTAAGCCTTGGCCCGCAACGCCGCGAACGCTTCGTCATCTGACACCACGCGTATCTCGCCCGGCGCCATACCGTCCACCCGCCACGGCCCCACGGCGACGCGAATCAGGCGCAGCGTCGGTAGTCCGACAGCGGCCGTCATGCGTCGCACCTGACGGTTGCGGCCCTCGTCGATGCTGAGTTGCAGCCACGAGTCGGGAACGGATTTGCGCACTCGGATTGGCGGTTCGCGCGGCCACGGCTCACTGCCGTCGGGCAGCGTGGCGCTGATCGCCTTCGCGGGGCCGTCGTTCAGCGTGACGCCACGTCTCAGTTGCGCCAGGTGCGACGGCGCAGCGATACCTTCAACCTGAACCCGATATGTCTTCATCACGTGCGAGCGTGCGCCCGCGATCGCCGACTGCAGGGCGCCATTGTCGGTCAGCAGCAGCAGGCCTTCACTGTCGGCATCAAGGCGCCCGGCAGCATAGACGTCGGCGATGTCGATGAACTCTGCCAGCGTCTTCCAGCGGCCGCCATCGCTGGTGAACTGCGAAAGCACGCCATAGGGTTTGTTGAAGAGCACGAGCATGGCGGAATGCTACGCGCCCTGTACCGTCACGACGGCATCGCCGCCTCCCGATACCGCTCATGCCCCTAAGGCACGACCGCATAGCCGCAGGCCTGAATCAGCAATGCCGCCCTGATCGCTGGCACAACGGTCAGTGAGTTCAAGCGTCCAGATGCCATTCACCTGGACGCCGGTCAGGCCGGTGCGACGAGCAAAACGCCCAACGGGGCACGCAGACTGCAAGACTGCGAGGCGGACAGGGGCACGGCGTTCTCCACGTTCGGGTTGACTCGCGCGGCAAGATCGTCGTGGCGGGCACACAGCGAATCGCCTGCGCGAAACGGTCGCCCGTTTTGGTTTACGCAGTTACGGTCATGCGTCGGACATTACGCAGAAAAGGCTATACAACTATTGATGGAGAAGCACATTCGATTGCGGCTCAATTCATGAAAATGCAATAAGTCGACTTTATGCGTTTTCAGCCCCTAAGCCCATTGCGACCGTCACTACAGCACCAAGCTGTTCGGAACATGGTCCGACATTTCGCGCCTCAACCTCGCGCCCGCCAGCGACTGAGCAGCAGCGCATTGGTCATCACGCTGACCGAGCTCATCGCCATCGCGCCGCCAGCCACCACCGGATTGAGATAGCCCAACGCGGCAAGCGGAATGCCAGCGACGTTGTAGGCAAACGCCCAGAACAGGTTCT
>CAYMSY010000251.1:0-5077 GCA_964393195.1 uncultured Alcaligenaceae bacterium
GCGCGGAAATGTCAGTCGCCAGGAAAGAAATCGCGAATATCCGCGAGTATGGGATTGCCTCGTGATTGGATGATCTGCTGATAGGCTGTATCTACACCGCTGAGGCCTAAAAGTCTTACCTCTACCGTCAGGGATCGCGATGGATGGCACCAGTAGGCAGTGACATCAAAGTTGAAGTGCTTACGACAGGCGAAGGGTCGGTGCTCATAGATCGAACAGATGTCATCATCGAGGAAGGGGCATGCCAGGCCAAGGAATTCGTTGTGATCGTGCGTCACTGATTCCTTCAATTCCTTGGTGCGACGCTCAGTGAGTGCTGCTATTTGTTTTGCTTCGATGTCGGAAATCGTGACATTCATCTTGCAGCAGTCACTGCATCCTTTGCCGCAGGCAACAAATCCGGTAGTTGTGGCACCAACGCGATCCAGTAGGCGATAAACCTTTTGCAGCTTGGTTCGCGGCGCAGCGTTTAGCTTGGCCAGCGCAACCGGAAGTGCATCCTCTTCAGCCAGTAAGTCTTCCGGCAATGATTCGACGAAGGCAGACAAACGCTGCTGCGATACGGATAGACTCGCCTCCGCAGAGGGGAGTGGCATTGCCACGAAAGACGCACTCGGGATTTCCATATGCTATTTGACTACAGGCTGTCGTGCGCCGCAGCGGCGGTTAATATCAGTAAAGTGTACGAGTACACCGCGTACTGTCAGGATGCTGCTTCACGAACGATGACCCAACCAGAGCCCACCAAGCTCACTGTTGCACAACAAGGTCCGCCGTCAGGTGCAGCACCCAAGATTCGCCCTTCGATCAAGATGGAATGTTCAGTCATCGCCGTTTGAATCCACTCTGCTGACAACGAAGACAGCTTGACCTTTGCTCGGCGATCCCAACAAGAGTTGGCCTGACCTGCTCGCTGACCCGAGTTGATATAGATGAAACGATCAGACGGCGGTCCACTGACATACTCGCCAAGTAAATTCGGCTGACCGCTCGCAGGTGGTGCACCCATGCGGATCGTCGCTTCGAAGCGTTGTTGCCCCGAACTGGCGCGGATCGGCCCGTCCAACGTCCCATCTCGGCGCTGTAGCGCATAGGTGACCCCGTCGACCGGGCTCTCCACGACCACACACACTCGGAAACTGTGACGCCGTTCTGAAGCTGACATGCGCAATGCCGATACTCGAATGGTCGGATGCTGAACGATACAGCGACTAACCGCAACACCCCGATTGCTTGCCCGATAACTGAATCGGCGGGCAGGGCACCGTACCATACGAGCAGTACACGCAGCAGTCTCCCGCTTTGGGTTTCAGTACGGTGTGACAGTTTTCACACTCATAGAACCATTGACACGCATCTGTCGGCATCGTCTCTGCCTTTTGGTGGGAACAGGCCGGACAGGTCAGCGTCGATTCCAGCGTAACCGTGCTGTCAGCCAGGCTCACCGGACCTCCTTTGTGGTTGACGGGTAACCGGCATCGGTGGTCGCACCCATCAGTTTGTCGAGCGTGGTTTGCGTGTCGTCAAAGGTAACGATTGCCTGCCGTTTATCGTAGTTGACCTCGGCTCGGCTGACGCCTGCCACTTGAGTCAAAGATTTTTTTACCGTGATCGGGCACGCCGCGCAGTTCATGCCCGATACATCAAGCGTTACGGTCTTTTGTGCGGCGAATACCGAAGGCGCGACGAGCAACGCTGATAACACAATGCAGGATGCGATTTTCATGATGGACAAGCCCTAATAAAACAGTGACGCGTACGTGGGGAATGTCAGTAGCAGTACCAGCCCAACCGAGACCACCCAGAAGATCAGGCGCTGCCGCAGGCGTACTTTCGGATCGGCGCATGACGTGCCTGGCTCGCAAGCTTCGGGCGCTCGATACAGCTTGTGCCACGCCCAAGCCAACAGTCCTAGTGTCGCCACGATAAAAAGCGGCCGCAGGGGCTCCAGTTTGGACAAACTACTGATCCACGCACCGCCGATGCCCAGTGTTACCAGTACCAATGGCCCGACGCAGCACAGCGACGCGCCGATCGCAGCCAGTGCACCCGCCCACAAGGTTTGTCTGCTATCCATTGAAGCCCACACTGTCCCAGTTATCTTCCAAGCAGATAGCATATGTCCGTACCAATGTACGGAGTCAAGATGGACATGCTTACCATCGCGGCGTTGGCCCGAGACGCCAGCGTCAACGTCGAAACGATCCGCTTCTACCAGCGGAAGGGTTTGCTGCCGCAGCCGCTCAAACCGCTCGGTGGCATACGCCGATACGGGAACGAAGATGTGGCTCGCGTTCTATTCATCAAGTCGGCGCAACGCATTGGGTTCACGCTTGATGAGGTCGCACAATTGCTGAGACTTGACGACGGCACGCATTGCAGGGAGGCCAAAGAGATCGCCGAACAGAAACTCGGCGAGATCCGTAGTCGTCTCGCGGATTTAGAGCGCATGGAGGCGATTCTGAATGGACTGGTCAAGCGTTGCTCTGTAAGTCAAGGTAAGGTGACGTGCCCATTGATCGAATCCCTTCAGCGCGTCGCGCCTGCGCGTGTATCAACGAAAGCCTAGTCAGGTTTGCTTCATTGGCGTAGTCATGTTTGCGGCTGATGCTCTCTGCATTTAATTGACTAGCCGCCAGGCACTCATTGAAGGGTCGCCCAACTACCTCTGATCAACCCGTTTTCTGCATCTAGATGCGACGGGCGACCTTTAAACGACATTTCCTCGTCAAAAAGGTGAGCGTTTGTTCGCGCAAAGAAATGCCTTTTCTATTCCTATGAATAAACATGCGCGCAAAAAGCTGCCCTCTTTCTCCGATCTGCATCTTGCTGCTAGCAGCAAGATGCAAGCAGCATGCAGCATGCATCTAGATGCAGCTGGTGACTTTTTAAGGGCATTTCCTGGCCAAAAGAAGAGAGGGTTTGTTCGCACAAAAAAAACCCTCTGTATTCCCTAGAATAAGCATGCGCGCAGAAAGTGTGTTGATCACGCAAAAAGCGGCCCCTTTTCTCTGTTTTGCAGCTTGCTGCATGATGCAAGCTGCATGATGCAAGCTGCATGATGCGATATGCAAGCTGCAAGCTGCAGTTCAAATTGATACTCGTGTCATGCCAGAAGCGGGCCACGGCACCTGCTCGTGTGACGTAAGCTGCCGCTTCAAGTGCGGGGTACGCTAGAGCAATCGCATCGTTATCGCGGCACCCTCGACGCGCTCAATCATCATTTGAAATGGACCAACTACAACGGGGCGGGCATTTTGCCGATCCAGCGAGCGTTTTTCTTTGAGTATGCTTGAGCCGTCTGCCCTAGTCTCGCGCAACTCAACTTCAATAGTCGTACCCACGCCCGCCAGCAACAAAGTTACTGGCGGCAAAGGCCGCGTAACCTCGGCAAACGACAGTCTGGTTGCAGGCGGACCGAGAATCGGCATCAGGCTTTTGGCCAAACCGTAGGCGACGGGATTGTGATGCAACAGGTATCGACACACGTTGCCGTCCACATCAATCATGAAGTAGCGCGAACTACCCTTGTCATCGGAATAGGGTATTTGGATTAGTGCAAAGGTATCGCCTGTTTTCAGCTCAATCGCCTCCGCAAGCTGCAGCGCGGCGGGCCGAAACGATAGGGTGTAAGGGCGTGTCGCATTGACTTGCAGTTCCAGTGTCGATTGTCCCTCTGGCAGCTTAGCGCGTAGCTCTTTCACTGAACGCTCCAGACGAGCAATCGGTTCACCGACAGCAATTGTTTTGCTCAATCCAACGGCAGGAATTATTTGTGGCGCTGGTTGTTCAACTGCCCACCGATTCGACGGGATCGTCCGTGTCGCGCGTGCCTCGATGGTCTTCACGTCGTAGCGATCAAACGCGTCTCCCCCGCCTCGAAGCACGCCCGCTACAAGAAATTTCGACAACGTGCTCTCTTTCGGCGCATCGGGATTGTCGCCTCCACGCGGGGAGATGAACTTGATGTCGACCAAAGCCTCGCAGCTTGCGTAGGCTGTTGACGCACCCAGTTCCAGCGCAAGTACAGCCGAAATACCAAGAACAAATGTGGATACAGATGCATTGAATGTAATCATCATAAAAGTATTACATAAACCGTGGCTCAAGAAAACCATTGTTGCGAGCCTTGAGGGATGGCATCAGCCCCCTCTATCTCGAAACCAAAGGTTCAACGCGGCCGACCTAAAGGAACAAAGACGTTTGACGCGCCAACCGCTATCGCTTTTGGCGCGGTGATACGACGGAGGCGTCTCGCCCTTGGAATTGCTCAGGAGCAGCTCGCGCTGCTTTCCAGTACGGACCGAAGCTTCGTCGGGAAAGTTGAGCGCGGGGAGAACCAGCCGAGCTTGGTTCTGATTCTGCGATTGGCCAAGGCTCTTGAGTGCTCTGGAGCAGACTTGGTCGCTGATGTCGAGACAATGTTGACCTGAAAATCATCCCTCGACTATGTCGTTGTAGATGTAGAAAGCACTGTCCCAACCTATGGGCATAAGCTCTCTTTTGAAGTAGTAATCGGCGCTGTCAGCCTGACTCTCATTTATCTCAAGCAAAGCGAGCAATGACCTAAATTGCTCGCTCTTGAATTGCCATCTTTTTAATTGTCATCAATCATCAATCGGCATGGTTTCCAATGGGGCGCCTTCCACCTGCGCCTTAAACAGCTACACTAGATATCCAAGGCGGTCGCGCGTAATTCCAAGACTGACGTGTTATCAAGAAGCAGCTTTAGTCGTACCATTTGTCAACTCCTGATCGGAGCGATTTTGTTCGCCCAGATGGCGGTTGCGGCCTACGCGTGCCCGAACTTGGCGACAGGCGATGCGAACACCGTGGCAGCGACTGCCAGCGCCGAATCGATGCCCGCTGATTGCGACCAGATGGCAGGGACACTAGGCCCAGCCGTGTCCAGCCTTTGTTCCGCCCACTGCCACAACCACGAGCAAAGCTCGGACCACGCTGATGCCCCAGCGTTACCTCCTGCGCTGTTTACCGCGCTGTACTGGCTAGCCACTCCTGCGCTCGCCGAGCCTCAGACCCAGACCTCTGAAACCAGCGTTCTCCACGCTGCACTGCC
>CAYMSY010000252.1:0-5070 GCA_964393195.1 uncultured Alcaligenaceae bacterium
ATTTCCTGCTGCAGCTCCAGCGTCGACAACTGCAGCAGCCGGATCGACTGCTGCAGTTGGGGCGTCAGCGTCAGATGCTGCGCCAGCTTGAGTTGGAGGCCTGCCTTCAATGTTTCGCGGTCTCAATAAGACTTCATAGGCGAAAGTGCTCGCCGAGATAAACCTTGCGCACCGACTCATTGCCGATGATTTCGTCGGGATGACCGTCGGCGAGCACGCGGCCCTCGCTGATGATGTAGGCGCGATCACAAATGCCCAGCGTTTCGCGCCGCGTTCACGCAGAAAGCGCACGATGCGCTGTATCTCGATCACGGCGATCGGATCGACGCCGGCAAACGGCTCGTCGAGCAGGATGAATCGGGGCCGCGACGCCAGCGCCCGTGCGATTTCGAGGCGCCGTCGCTCGCCGCCCGACAGTGCGACCGAGGGCGTATCGCGCAAGTGCGCGATGGCCAGATCATCGAGCAGCGCCTGCAATTCTCGTTCAATGATCGCTTCGTCTTTTTCGCGCAGCTCGAGGATCGCGCGGATGTTTTCGCCGGCCGTCAGCTTTCGGAAGATGGACGCTTCCTGCGGCAGGTAGGACAGACCCTGACGTGCACGCTCATGAATCGGAAGGTGCGTCAGCTCGGCATTGTCGAGCTTGATGAGCCCGCCGTCCGCTGCCACGAGCCCGACGATCATGTAGAAGCAGGTGGTCTTGCCGGCGCCATTCGGGCCGAGCAGGCCGACCACCTCACCGCTGTCAACGGTGAGCGAAACGTCGTGCACAACCGTGCGCGACTTGTAGCGCTTCTTAAGCGCAGCGGCTGAAAGCTGGCTCATTGCGCTTCGGTGGGGGTGCGGTTTTGACGACGGGTGCTTTCGCTGCGGCCTTCGGCGCCGCTTTAGGGGCGCCGTCAGCGCTTGGCGCTGCCGTTGCGGGGTCGCCTGCGGGCGGGTCTGCCTTCTCGCGCGGTTGCAGGACAAAGGTCACGCCTTTGCCGGGTGCCGCGCGGTTCTTCGACTCACGCGCTTCGTAGGTGCCAGCCTGCGTGTTGTAGATGATGTAGTTGGCGCGCGTCTCGTCTTCGCCGACAAACAGGATGGCGTTGCCGAACAGCTCAACGATGCCCTTGGCGCTGTCGTAGTCGACGCGGTCCGATACGCCCTGGGCCCAGTCGCCGTTGTCGGTGCGCTGGCGGAAGCAGACCGGCGTTCCGGTCAGCGTTGCGTTGTAGTTGTCATCCGGGGTGGTCTTGGCGGTGCCTTTGTCGGCAGTGAGGCGCAGGGTACCCTGCGTAATGACCACCGATTTTTCGAGGCGATAGAAACCCTTGCCATGGTCGGCATCGCCGTCGATCGCGTTGATGGTGATCTTTTCCTTGCGGTCAGCTTTCTCCGCCATTGCGGTGAGCGGCAACAGGCCGCACAGCGTGGTCAACAGGGCTCCGGCCAGTATTCGTTGTTTATTCATGGTTGTCCTCATTGTTTCGGACGCAGTTCGATTTCGATGCCACGCGAGGTTTGTCCCTGTTTCTTGTCGGCGTCCACGCGCAACCCCTGAGTGGTCATGACACGGTCGCCGCTGATGGTGCGGGTGGGTGATTCAGTCTGCGCGACCTGGGTCTTCGGAAAAACGGTCAGCGTTTCGCTTTCGTAGGTCACGGCCTCATGACCCGGGCTCGCGCCCTGATGCGCGACGACCTTGCCGGAAAAATCTACCTGCTCCAGGCGTTCCCTGGCGCCGCCGCTCTTGAGAATTGCGCGAACGGCGGTGACGTCCATCTTCGGTTTTCCGGTCGGCTCGCTCTCGAAGCGCGGACGATCGACGATGGTCGATTGTGTGTCCGGAAAATGAGTAGCACGCTCGCCGGTCATCGTGCTCTCGATTCGTCCATCAGTGGCCGTGCGCAGAATCTTGAAGTTTTGCAGGAAATGATCGGGTGCAGGCTGGGTTGACCGCTTCTGGGCACGCGCGCTTTCGGTGACGCGAGCGTCCAGCCAATAGGTGAGGATCGCGAACAACCCGACGGCGAACAACGGGAACAATGCAGCGAGCCGGTCTTGCCGGCGTCGCCAGATAAAAGTGCTCACGCGCCGCTCCCGGTCAGGTAGCGTTGCAGCAACTCGTCAAGCCGTCCCTGAATGCGCAGCGTTGATTCGATCAGTTCGCGCACGGCGCCCTCGCCCCCGGGCACGCTCGCAAGCCAGTGCGCGCGCTGACGCGTGGCCGCAGCGGCATTGGGCACGCTCGCCGCGAGCCCAGCCTGGGTCATCGCGGGCAGGTCCAGCCAGTCGTCGCCGATATAGGCCACTTCGCGCGTTGGCAGCGCCCAGCGCTGACAGATCGCCGCGAATGCCAACCCCTTGTTGCGTTCTCCGCTGACCAGTTCGACGTCAAGTTCCTTCGCCCGCCGCTCGACCGCAGCGCCGCCGCGCGCCGTCAATAGCGCCACTTTCCAGCCCGCCTGTTTGGCCAGCGTGATGCCGAAGCCATCGAGCACGGAGAAGGACTTGAATTCCTGATCGCCGAAGTAGTTCAGGCGACCATCAGTCAGTACGCCGTCGACATCGCACACCAGTCCGCGCACGGCGAGCATTCGGTCGGCGACGGTGAGAACCGGAATTCGGGCCATGCTCAGACCACCTTCGCGCGCAGCAGATCATGCATGTGCAAGGCGCCGACGAGCTTGCCCTCGGCACTGACCACCAGCAATTGCGTTTTTCGTTGAGATTCCAGCAGGCTCACGGCCTCAACGGCCAGTTCATCGGGTGCGATCGTGACCGGACGTGCGGTCATGAAGTCTGCGACCCGCGCCGCGTTGAAATCGGTCACCTTGGGCAGACAGCGGCGCAGGTCGCCGTCGGTGAAGATGCCGGCCAGCGAGCCATCGGCGTCGACCACGGCGGTCATGCCCATGCCCTTGCCGGTAATTTCAAACAGCGCCTGCGCGAGTGTTGCGTCGGGCGCGACCGTGGGCATCGCCGCGCCCGTGCGCATCACGTCACGCACATGCGTGAGCAGCCTGCGTCCGAGCGAGCCGCCGGGGTGTGAGCGCGCGAAATCTTCTGCCGTGAAGCCGCGCGCCTCGAGCAGCGCCATCGCCAGTGCGTCGCCCAGCGCCATCGCGGCCGCCGTGCTAGCCGTGGGCGCGAGCCCCAACGGACAGGCTTCTTCGTTAACCCTGGCATCGAGCGCGATGTCGGCCTCAGTCGCGAGCGTGGACTGCTCGTTGCCGGTAATCGCGATGATCTTCGCGCCGACACGCTTGATCGGGCTCAGCAGGGCGTTGACTTCGGCCACTTCGCCGGAATTCGACAACGCGATCACGACGTCTTCGGCGGCGATCATGCCCATGTCGCCGTGGCTCGCCTCGGCCGGATGCACGAAGAAGGCGGGGGTTCCAGTGGATGCGAGTGTCGCGGCCAGCTTGCGGCCAACATGGCCGGATTTGCCGATGCCCGTTACCACCACCCGGCCATTCGCCGCCAGAATGGCTTGCACGGCGCTCACCAGCGCGCTGCCGTCAGCCGCCAGCCGCGCCTCCATCGCCGCAATAGCCGCCGCCTCGGTGCCAAGCACTGACCGCGCACGTCGCAAAATGGCGACAGCGTCTACTGCAATATTCATGCGAGGCAGTATAGCGAGTCTGCCGGCCACTCGCTGGCACTAACAGCTTTTGCGCAAAGTCCTCATTCAAAGAGGGCTATGCGCGACTTTTCGACGAAAGTCGACTTAATAATATTTAACGCGTCAAGTCCCATATGAACGTCATCCCGGTGAAAAGCTGAGTACACGTTCAAGGTATTCGGGTACCGGTATGACGTCGCCGCAGTGTCAACGCAAGGCGCGAAGAGATCGGGGGGGCAGGTCATATCAATCTCATAACTGTGTGATATTGAGACCATGAAACCGCTCATTGCTATGCAATACACATACCAATTAGTAACCTTGTGTTTTTTCATCTTACTTCTCATTACATTCACGCTGCGGAAGAAGGCCAGGCCCACTTATCCATGGTTGACCTCGACGCGCCGCCTCGTCTTGCTTAGCTGGCCCAGCTATTTCTTTAAGTTCACGCGCCATTGCAAGATGTATTTCCCCGCATCCGCAACCAACAGCAGTGGACTCCGTGAGCCACAGTGCCCTCTCGTATAGCGTCCGGGTATCCTTGCGCATCACCACCTTGCCAGCCAGTGGCTCAAGCTTGCCCGGCTGGCTGCCGCGTGCCTGTGTGCCGGTAATCCGGACCTCATCAACATAGCCACGCTTGTAGGCAAAGCCGATGAGTGAATGATTGACCCGTTGCAGCGAGAACTCGGTGCGCGGCTCAAGCGTGCCTGCCGGGATGATGAATTTTCCGTTCGCATCTGACACCGCATAGAACTCCGGCCCGCAGCCCTGTCGGCTCGGCGCCCACGGAATTGAGCTTGGCGAGTAACTCCAGACGTACAACCCGACATAAACCCCGGCCATCGGTTGTTGCGTGTCAGCATCAATCACGATGCCGTTGCCCGCACTGGGGGTCAGACTGGCGCAACTGGTTAAAAGCGACAGCCCACTTATCAATAGCACGCCGAAATAGCGTTTCATGCCATTGCGCCGGTGCGTTGGACTATGTTCATCATGCGATTTCTCCCGTTGTGATCCGGTACGCATCACGCGCAGCACGATCACTGGCGACCACCGCGCCCTGCTTGTCGGTTCCCGTGAGTGCTCGCCACATCGCCTCGCGTGCGTCGAGAATGCTGAAGCCGTTCTTGCGGGCGGTGTCGGGCGTACCGCTGCCATCGACGTTGGTGGTGCCCATGGCCCATTGCACAGCGGAGGCAAAAACGTCGCCGGAGGAGCACGGCACGAGAGGTGCACCCCAATCCAGCTTCATGTTGTTCACCGGGTCGTAGAAGTGGTTGCAGAACCGGTTTAACTGCGGACTGGCATCAAGCTGATCGTAGGCGTTCTGCTCCCCACTCCACCATACTGCACGAATAGCCAGCACCTCCTTGGTGTCGTCCTCGCGTACAGCGCCTCGGGCCATCCAGTCGCGTGGGAAATACGGTAGCGCTTGACCATCGAAGCCGGTGAAG
>CAYMSY010000253.1:0-5063 GCA_964393195.1 uncultured Alcaligenaceae bacterium
CATGAGCCCAATGGCTGCGCGTGAGCGCAGCGTCCGGGCGATTTGTGCAGGTCCCTCGCGCTTTTATGTAAATGCGCGAGCACCGCGGGATCAGGGCGAATATCGGGGTCGCTTTTTCTTTGGTCGCTTGCTTTTGGCGAGGCAGAAGCAAGTGACTGCCCCCGTGGCATGAGCGGGATCGTGGCACACAGAGATTTTTGCTTTGCGCTACGCGCGGAGCACGCTCTGGATTCCCGCTTTCGCGAGAATGACGGCAAGCTAGGGCAGAGGGCCCAAAAATCTCATTGCAATGCGGATATAGGTGCTAACAACGCATCCACATCCGCCACCGTCAACCCAGTCAGCGCATTCCCTTCCCCTTCCAACAACGCTGAAGCCAAATCCCGCTTCCGCGCGAGCATCGTGAGCATGCGCTCTTCCAGTGTGCCTTTGGCTACCAGCTTGGTCACGATCACCGGTTTGTCTTGCCCCATGCGGTGCGCGCGGGCGGTGGCTTGCGCTTCTACTGCGGGGTTCCACCAAGGGTCGTAATGGATGACTGTGTCGGCGGCGGTGAGGTTTAGGCCGACGCCGCCAGCCTTCAGACTAAGCAGGAAAACGGACACTTTGCCCGATTGAAATTGCTCGATGGGCGTGTCGCGATCGGTGGTGTCGCCGGTCAACAGGGCGAACTCGATTTTCTGTTCGTTCAACATGTCCGCGATCAGTGCGAGCATGCTGGTGAACTGCGAGAAGATGAGTACCTTGCGGCCTTCTTCCATAAGCTCTGGGACGTGCGTACTGAGCCAATCGAGCTTGGCAGAGCCCGCGCCTAGTGAACGCGCCGCCGCGCCCGGAAGCTTGACCAGTCTTGGGTCACAGCAGACTTGCCTTAGCTTCAACAGCGCATCGAGAATGTGGATCGTGCTTTGCTTCAGGCCCTTTTTGTCGATGACTTTGCGGATGTCTTCGTGGATCGCTGTGCGCAGTGATTCGTACATGTCGGCCTGCACTGTTTCAAGCTCGATCCAGCGTGTGTATTCAGTCTTCGGCGGCAGTTCGTTCAATACCTGATCGCGACCACGACGCAGGATAAAGGCGCGAATTCTGGCCTTCAGTTTCTTCATCTGCTCGCTGTCGGCCCGTTGCTCGATGGGATGCCGGAAGATGCTGTTGAAACCTTCGAGATTGCCGAGCAGACCGGGAATCAGCACGTTGTAGATCGCCCAAAGTTCGCCAAGATGGTTTTCCATCGGTGTGCCGGTGAGCGCGATGCGTTGCTGTGCTTTGAGTGACTGTGCGGACTGATAGGTTTTCGCCTTTGCGTTCTTGAGCGTCTGCGCTTCGTCGAACACAACGACATTCCACTCAATGTCGGTAAGCATTTTTTCGTCACGCTGCAACAGCGGATAGCTCGTGAGTACAACGTCTGCGTTGGCGAACGCTTTGGCGCTGGATGATCGTTCACTGCCGTGATGGCGGTAGATTTTGAGCGTCGGCGCAAAACGCTCGGCCTCGCGTTGCCAGTTGCTTAGCACTGAAGTGGGTGCGATGATGAGGCTGGGTTTTGCCGACACCGCAGCGCTATGCAGCCGATGCAAATGTGCGAGCGTCTGCACTGTCTTGCCAAGACCCATGTCGTCGGCGAGCACGCCACCCATGCCAAGCTCATGCAGATGCGCGAGCCATGCAAGGCCATGATTTTGATACGGTCGCAACGTCGCGTCGAAACCCGGCGCGGCGTTGATTGGCAATAGCTCTGCGCCACTTTGCAGCTTCGCGCGCATCGCAAGCCAAGCCGGATGATCGCGGCCGAGGTAGAGCACCGTGTCGTTTGGCAGATCGGGCAGCAGCGCAGCCTGAAGTCCGCTGATTTCGGTGACGCCACCACCCTGAAACCATTCAAATACCGGCTTCAAAATCGCGGCGACGCGCTCACCCGTGATGCGCACGATCTGCGCTGCTTTGACGCGATCCGGGACCGGCACGGAGAGCAGAACATGTTGCACGGTGGGCAGCGCTTCAAGCCACTGTTCCGGGTCTTTCTGCGCAGCGATCAGTTTGGCTAGGGCGGGGGCGAGATCAACGCGCTTGCCGTCCACATCCACGCCCATCGACAGGCGATACCAGCCGACTTCGGTGCCCGGCGCCAGCTCAAGTGAAGGTTCGGGAATGTCTTCCATCGAGATGGGAAATCCCGTTTCGATTTCGATGTCGAAACCGGCCATCTGCGCATCGGCAAGCACGGTGGGGCCACGACCTGACCAGTCGTGATCAGGCAAGCCCCACAGCGATTCGCGCAGGGCTTTGATGTCGCGCGCATAGGCAAGCGAAGGCTCAATGCGGTCCGCGAGATAGAGCAGGCGAGGTATGCGCATTTCCCAGCGCGACTCGACACGCACGTTGCGCAGACGCTGGCCGATCAGCTCGCGACCCACACGCTCTTGTTCAACAGCATGTTCTAGGCCATTGCGCTGATAGGGCAGCAGCTTGCCGTCGGGATAGCGAAACAGCAGTTGCACGGCGGGGAACACGCGACCTTGCAGACTTGAATTGCGACCCCAGCCGACCGACACATCGAACTCGACCAATGCGAAGCGCAAGACCGGGTGCGGAATCGGCAGCGGCGTTTCGACGTCGCTGACTGTCGGGCAGCTCGGAATCGCTGCGAAATCGGGTAGCTCACGCAGTGCGTCTGCAACGAACGCCCAGCCGTTAGCGTCGTCGGCCTTGAGCGGCGGCAGCGCCACCAGTCGCGCAAGCGTTGCGGCGCTCACAGGCGTCTGCAGCGGGCGCAGCGCGTTGTGTGCAGCGTCGATCACCAGTGGTGGATCGAGTGCGATGATGGGCAAAGCTGCTTCAGCGGGTGTCGTCTCGGACGCATCACCAGCAGCCGGGCGTGCACGCAGGCCGATGCGTGCACCAAGCGGTGTGTCCAGGTTCTCCCACGCGAGTACCATCGGTAGTGCATCAGCGAGCGCGAGCGGCGTTTCCAGTGTTGGTGCCTCTGCCGACTTGAGCGCGCGAGTACGCACCTCTGTATCCGTGAAACCTGTGGGCGCCATCCAAAGGCGCTTCGTGGACAACGCCATCTTCAATAATTGTCCGCCGATCACGCCGTTCAATTGCAGGATCGGTCGCGTGGACTGCAGACCGATGGTGGCGGCGAGCATGCGCAGAATCGGTTCGTCTTCTGCGGCTACATATGCGGGCGTTGCGTGACCGTGATACACCCAGCTCAATGACGCAGCCTGTACGTTGAGTTTGGTTTCGCCGCCCTTGAGTCGTCGCGCCTTCGCGAGCGTGATTTCACCGCGCTCTGTGAGCAGATAGGCAACGAAATCGCTAGCCGATTTGGCGTCGTTTGAAGCCCCCACATCCTGCGTCGACGACTGTTCGAAGCTCGTGCGCAACCATTGCGAAAGATCAGGTGACAGACCCGTACGTATCGTATTGGCGGTACCCGCTTGTGCTGGCGCAATTGGCGTTGCCACGTGCTGGTCGAGCGCGGACTCTTCGCCAATCGGTTCTGCGCGCTCGCCGGTCAAGGTGCCGCTTTTCTGCGGCTGCATGGTCGTCCACAGATAAGCGAGTCCCGCAGCATGTTGGCAATTCAGACGGACCGGGCACGTGCACTCTGCGGCAAAGATGTCGATGCCGTACTCGAAGAACTCCATCTCCAGCGTCGTCGTATAGGGCTCAGCATCAGCGCCTTTGACCTTGGCCACGAGATGCCAGACATGTTCGTCATCGATTTGTGCGGACGCAATCTGGATACGCTTGTCAGTAACGAAGTTGATACCGTTACGAAAGCCCTGTTCGCCGAATTCCTTTTCGATGTCGATGCGGGCGGATTGCAGATCAAGCGCTTCACGCGCGGCGCGGGAAGGTGGTTTTGTCACGCCTTAGTGTGCCTCGTCCCAGTTGGCGCCGACACCAACTTCCGCAACAAGCGGTACACGCAGTCTGGCCACACTGGTCATTCGCTCGGGCAGCACTTTCTTCACGGTTTCCAGTTCGCCCTGCGGCACTTCAAGTACCAACTCATCGTGCACCTGCATGACTAGCCGTGATTGCAGTTTCGATTCACCGAGCCATTTGTCGACCGCGATCATGGCGAGTTTGATGAGATCTGCCGCCGTCCCCTGCATCGGCGCGTTGATGGCGGCGCGCTCCGCACCGGCGCGGCGTGGGCCGTTGCCGCCGTTGATGTCGGTAAGCGTCAGGCGGCGTCCAAACACGGTCTCCACGTAACCAGTCGCCCGCGCTGATTCACGCGTGCTTTGCATGTATTCCGCCACGCCCGGATAACGTGCGAAATACTTGTCGATGAATTGCTGCGCGGCATTGCGTTCAATACCAAGTTGCGACGCAAGACCGAACGCACCCATGCCGTAGATCAGGCCGAAGTTCACGGCCTTGGTGTAGCGACGCTGCTCGCTGGTGATCTCCTCAATCAGTCGGCTGGCTGAAAATGTCCGCCGCTGTGGCTTTGTGAATATCGAGGCCCTTGGCAAACGCATCGAGCAGCGACGCGTCCTGCGATATGTGCGCCATGATGCGTAGTTCGATCTGCGAATAGTCGGCAGACACGATGACGTTGCCCGGACCCGCGATAAAGGCCTTGCGAATCTCGCGGCCCTGCGGCGTACGCACGGGAATGTTTTGCAGGTTGGGATCGTTGCTTGAGAGGCGTCCCGTGATCGCCGTGGCCTGTCCGTAGTTGGTGTGCACACGCCCGGTGTTCGGGTTCACCATTTTCGGCAACTTGTCGGTGTAGGTGCTTTTGAGCTTTGACAACGACCGATGTTCGAGCAGCAACTTCGGCAGCGGAAAATCTTCGGCGAGCTCGGTCAGCACTTCCTCATCGGTTGACGGCTGGCCCGTCGCCGTTTTGCGTTTGATGGGCAACCCGAGCTTGCCGAACAGGATTTCGCCGAGCTGCTTGGGCGAACCGAGATTGAACGGCTGGCCGGCGAGTTCGTAGGCCTTCTGTTCCAGGGCATTGACCTGCAATCCGAGTTCGTGTGACTGCTTTTGCAGCAACGCGCTGTCAACGAGAACACCGTTGCGTTCGATGCGAA